>JAUWYD010000382.1 GCA_030616025.1 Chloroflexota bacterium | reverse complement strand
ACCCGATGCCGTCGCCAGCAGCTCCAATCCCAGCTCTTCGGTCATCGCTTCGATAGCCCTCAGGTAGGAAGAGGAGACAACGACGTTACTCACCGAGACTGTGAGCCTTCGGCCGCGGAAACCAAGGGGGGTGGTTACGCCGCGCCCGTCAATCTGAATGTCTGCCACCGACGTTTCCAACAACTCGACCTCTTCCTGCTCAGCGCGCTGGAGGTGACGAATCCTTCGGCCCAGCTGTCGTAGAGCCAGACGTTGAGCCCGTTTTAGAACATCCGTCAATTCTCTATCACTCACCCGTTTCTGAGGATTCGAGCGTTGATTCGTAACCGAGAGAGTTTGGGCGGTGGTCACGTTGTTGGGCAGACCAACTACCGCCCAGTCGGGCACAACCTGTCTACCGCAGTACCGCTCAGTCATACCCTCCGCTTCACGGAGGGCCCGATCACAGGATCTCGCCAGCGCCGGAAGATCCACGACGGCTCCATGCGCCCGTGTATCGTGCTGCTCGCAGAACGCCCTGCCCACACCAACCACGATACATTCGCCTTCCTGCACCTCCAACACGAGCGCCTTGACCTGCTCAGTACCCAGGTCAAGGACACTGCTATAGGCCGGCCGTTCCCCGTTGGTCACGCGTCCGCGCATTACCGTGGACCACAACTTACGCAATGAACGCTCCCAGCCGCCGAACTGCTCGCACGAATGAGGGGATGTCTGGCATCAGTGTGAAGCACGAGACGAACTAGCGCTTGGTCACCAAGTCGGCCACCAGGCTCAAGGCCTCGTTCATCCGGTCAGGGTGTTTTCCTCCCGCCTGAGCCAAGGTTGCGCGCCCGCCGCCGCCCCCACCGACCACTGCTGCAACCTCCCTAACAAGATGGTCAGCCTTCAGGCCCTTGTCAACCAGGTCGGGGGTGACCGCGGCGACGAAGCCTGGCTTTCCATCCATCACAGCGCCCAACACGATTACTGCCGATCCCAACCGGTCTCTCAGCCAATCAGTCATCTCCCGCAGTATCTCCATGCTGGAGGCTTGAACTTCAGCGGCGAGCACCTTCATCCCATCCACTTCGCGGACTTCCTCCAGCACTCTACTCACCTCGATTCTGCCCAGCCGTCGCCGTAGCTCTAGCATCTCCTTTTGTAAGGACTCCATGTCATACAGCAGGGCGCTCACGTTGACTTCAACCTCAGCAGCAGAGCCTCCCAGTTTGGAGGCTATCCCATCGAGGAGAAGCAGGTTTCGGTGTACATATTCCTCGGCTCCGCGACCTGTCACGGCCTCGATGCGACGCAGGCCCCTCCCGATGCCGCCCTCGTTCAAGATGTGAAAGAACCCTATCTCACCAGTGGCCTGCAGGTGCGTCCCGCTACAGAGTTCGCGAGTGTAGTCACCCGTACTGACCATCCGGACCCTGTCGCCATATTGCTCGCCGAAAATAGCGAACGCGCCAGCGGCGATCGCCGTCTGATGATCTGTGACTCGGGTAACAACCTGGAGGTTGTCTCTGATCCTAGCGTTGACTCGCCTCTCCAAGGCATCAAGCTCATCGTCGCTGAGCGCCTGCAGATGCGTGAAGTCGAAGCGTAGCCTCTCGGGTGCAACCTCAGATCCGGATTGCTGTGCGTGCTCTCCCAAGATCTCCCGCAGAGCTTTGTGCAACAGATGGGTGGCTGTGTGATTGCGCGCTATGTCTAGACGTCTGTCCACGTCCACCTTGGCGACTACCACGTCGCCCACGCGGATCGCTCCGCGCGTGACGCTACCATAGTGGACGACAAGCCCCGGCAAAGGGCTC
>JAUWYD010000078.1 GCA_030616025.1 Chloroflexota bacterium | reverse complement strand
CTGGCTCAAGCCCTGAACTGCGACGAGCTGGAGAGGCCTTGCCAGCAGTGCGCGTCCTGCCGAAGGATCAGCGCAGGCGTCCACCCGGATGTCCGGATGATCGACCTCGAGTATCAGGCTCTTCTCCGCGAGGAGACCGCCGCGCAACAGAAGGCACTGCGGATAGAGACCATCAGGAGCCTTCGGGAGCAGGCAAGCTTGAAGCCCTTCGAAGGGCAAAGGAAGGTCTTCATCATCACGGACGCGGAAGGCATGACCAGCGAGGCTGCCAATTCTCTGCTGAAGACTCTGGAAGAACCGCCGTCGCATGCCGTCCTCATTTTGACCGCCCGCGATGCCCACTCGCTGCTACCCACCATCGTGTCCCGCTGCCAGGTCTTCGGCCTCCGGCAGGTACCCACCAATCTCATTGAAAAGGAGTTGCGGGACAGGTACCAGGTGGATGAAGAGCAAGCCAGCCTGCTGGCCAGGTTGAGTGGCGGCAGAATGGGTTGGGCCATAGCCACCGCTCAAGACGACACGGTGCTGAAACAGCGAGACGATACGTTGCGGCAACTCGCTGTGCTACCCAGGATGGGACGCATTGATCGTCTGCGTTATGCAGAGCAGCTGAGCCGTAGAGGTGGCTCGGTGAGAGAGACGCTAGAGCTGTGGTTGGGGTGGTGGAGGGACCTGCTGCTCATACGGAGTGGCTGCCCCGAGATGATAAGCAATGTCGATCTTGGTCCCGCTCTAGAGGAACAGGCCGCGAAACATGATCTCAAGGACATAGTTGGAGTTGTCGATGCCATAACGAGGACGAAGCACCAACTGGAAATCAACGTCAACCCACGCCTGGCCCTCGAGGTTCTGATGCTAGACCTCCCGTCAGACAGCGTTTGAGAGGACAAACCGTGCCAAAGGTTGCAGGTATTCGTTTCAGAGAGATTGGAAAGATATACTACTTTGACGCCACAGGCCTTGAGGATCTCAAAGCTGGCGAATATGTCGTCGTGGAGACGAGCCGCGGACAGGAAGTTGGACGCGTGGCTAGCATGCTTGAAGAGATCCCAAAGGATATGGCGAGGGACACGCTCAAGCCTGTGGACCGGCGAGCCAGATCCCTCGACCTGGTTCAAATGGAACGCCAACGTCTCCGTGAGAAGGAGGCACTGGCCCGCTGTCAGGAAGAGGTGAGCGCAAGCGGGCTACCTATCAAGCTACTACGGGCCGAATACAGCTATGACGGCAGCCATCTCCTGGTGTACTTCATATCAGAGAAGCGAGTAGATTTTCGCGAGCTCGTCCAGAAGCTGCGCAAAACCCTCAAGACGAAAGTGGAGTTGCGTCAGGTCGGGGTGCGAGATGAGGCCAAGCTGATGGGAGGCGTGGGACGGTGTGGAAGGCTTCTCTGCTGCGCCTCTTTCATGCAGGAGTTCAACCCGGTGTCCATCAAGATGGCCAAGCGACAGAACATCTCGCTGAACCCCTCCGAGATATCAGGGGTTTGCGGCCGACTCTTGTGCTGCCTGGCCTACGAAGATGAGTACTATCAGGAAGTGAAGAAAAAGCTGCCCCAGCTTCGAGACGTAGTCAGAACCAGAGATGGCTCTGGAGAGGTGAAAGCCGTCAACGCCCTGAAACAGACAGTGACCGTCGAGCTGAGAAACGAGGTGACAGTTGAGGTGTCGGCCGATGAGATCCTCGAGGTGACTGGGAAGAAAAAGAAGCGAAAACGTTCCTAGCCGCGGCTTCGACTCCGCGCGCCCACGTCTCGAGTACGGCTCATGGCCAGGGTGCGTAGACGCTGCAGCGATTCAAGGGGGACCATCACCTCGCCGAGGGCCGTTGTCACGCCACTTGCGTAACCATGGAAATCACTTCCCCCTGTGGGAATCAGGTTGTGCTCTTGTGCCAACCTAGCCAAGGCCTCCCTCTCTTTCATGGAGTAGCTAGGGTAATAGACTTCCAGACCCACTAGACCTGTCGCCACCAACTCCCGCAATCTGCACTCCTGGCCACGAGAGTGCGCCAGCACAGGCAGACCCCGGGCAGCCGTGATCATCTCCACGGCCTCCACCGGGGTGAGCTTGTAGCGGGAGACGTACGCTGGTCCTTCCAGGCCAATGTAGCGGTCAAACGCCTCATTTGCGCTGACCACATAACCTCTCTCTTTCAGGGCTTCGGCGATGTGGGGGCGGCCAAAGGCAGAGCTCTCCGCTGCAATCTCTAGCACGCGCTCCCAGCGCACGGGCATACCCAGCGCGGCCAATTTCTCCACCATTCTCCGAGCACGTTTGCGTCGAGCCCGACGCAGTACATCCAGCTTCTTCTGCAAGGCTGCGTCATGGTGGTCGACGTAGTATCCCAAGATATGCATCTCTTCTGAACCCTGATCTGCGCTGAGTTCCATCCCTGGTATGACCTCCAGCGCGGTGCCTTCCGCAGCACGAAGTGCCTCATCTATACCCGCCGTAGTATCGTGGTCGGTGATCGCTATGGCCGTCAACCCTTTGGCTCCCGCCTCTTCCACCACCTGAAGAGGCGTGAGAGCGCCATCGGAAGCGACGGTATGAATGTGAAGATCCGCGTTGCTCACGTCAAGCCCCGCCCAGCTTCTTCACCAGTGTCTGCCTGACCTCCGGAATGGGAACGCGTATTTGTTCCATGCTGTCCCGCTCGCGGATTGTGACGGCGTTGTCCTCCAGACTCTCAACATCAACGGTGATGCAGAAAGGGGTGCCGACCTCATCCTGCCGCCGGTATAGCCTTCCGATACTGGCTGTGTCATCATACATCGTCATCATGTGCGGTCTGAGTTCGGCGGCGAGGTCCTTGGCCAAAGCCACCAACTCTGGCCGATTGCGCAAGAGAGGAAAGACCGCCACTTTGATGGGAGCCAGTTCCGGATGAAAGCGCAACACGACGCGCTTTCTCTTTCTCACCTTCTCCTCGTGATAAGCATCCACAAGGAACCCCAACGCTGCCCGATCCACCCCACCAGAGGGCTCTATGATGTAGGGCACCACATGGGTCCCTGTATCCTCATCGAAGTAGCTAATCTCCCTACCGCTGAAGAGTGCGTGTTGACGGAGGTCGAAATCCGTGCGGTTCGAGATACCCTCCAGTTCCGCCCAGCCAAATGGAAATAGATACTCTATGTCATAAGTAGCCTTGGCGTAATGTGCCAACTCGTCGCCCTCATGCTGTCGCAAGCGAAGGAACTCTCTCCGCATCCCGTAGCGAACGTACCACTCGAAACGGTCGGTCACCCAGCGCTCGTGCCACTCCTCGTCCGTGCCCGGCTTGACAAAATACTCTATCTCCATCTGCTCGAACTCGCGGGTACGGAAGGTGAAGTTGCGAGGTGTAATCTCGTTGCGGAAAGCCTTCCCTATCTGAGCGATGCCAAAGGGCAGCTTCTTGCGGGAAACATCCAAGACGTTGGCGAAGTTGACGAAAATGCCCTGGGCGGTCTCCGGTCGCAGATAAGTCGTCGCAGCATCGTCCTCGACAGGTCCCAGAAAGGTCTTCAGCATCAGGTTGAACATGCGTGGTTCGGTCAGCTCACCGCCACACTCTGGACACCGCCCGTCCTTCACATGATCAGCTCGAAAGCGCTTCTTGCAACTCCTGCAGTCGACCAGCGGATCGGTGAAACCCTCTACATGGCCGCTAGCTTCCCACACCTGAGGGTGCATGAGAATGCCGGCATCAAGACCAACTATGTCGTCCCTGTGCTGAACCATGTCTCGCCACCAGATACTCTTGATGTTCCGTTTCAGTTCCACACCGAACGGACCGTAGTCCCAGGATCCTCCTACACCGCCGTAGATCTCGCTGCTCTGAAAGACAAAACCCCGTCGTTTGCACAGTGAGACAATGGCCTCCATGTCCGCCGTCTTCTTCTCTTCATCCATTCGCTCTGGCTCCATACTTACGAATCCGTGAAATCCGTCGGCATGACGACTCATGATCAGAGCCGCAATGCCGGGAATCTATCTCTCTCCTAGCGCCGGAGTCGTCGCTCCAGTGTCTTCTCTTCTCAGAGCGTCTATGAAATCGACAGATTTCAGCCTTCTCTCCAGAAGATACGTAATATACCGGCGCATCAGATTCTCCAACTCCTCGTGCGTCGGTCGATCGACTTTCAGTCGTCGGCAATGGGGAAAATCTCTGACTTGCACGTACCGCAGTGTTGCCAGCGCGCGAGGGGAAGTCTCCTGGCAGCCACGCTCGCCCTCCCCACAGGTCAGACAAAGCAATCCCCCGTCTTTCGGGCTGAAGAAGCCGGTCGTCATTTCGATGGCCCGGGCACAACGCACGCACTGGAACAGCTGGGGCCGGTACCCTACGTAACCAAGCAGGCGCAGCTCGAAGTAGCGAAGAACGAGATCCGGATCCTCAGAATCGCCTAGTCTGAACAAAGTGTCTAGAAGGAGGTCGAAAAGGGGCCTGTTCTCCTCCCCTTCTGCGGTGAATCTGTCCAGCAGTTCAGCAGCATAGTAGGCATAACTGGTTCGTAGGAGCTCGCTTCTCATGGGCAGGAAAGAATGTATGGTCTCGGCCTGGGTGACGATATCCAGACTCTTCCCCTTGGCAATGAGGAGGTCACTATGCGTGAATAGCTCAACATGACCGCTCTTGCGGCTCTTGGGCTTGCGAACCCCTTTCGCCAGGACGCGCGTCTTCCCTAATCCAGTTGTATAGAGGGTCAGCAGCTTGTCCGCCTCCCCGAAATCCTGCCTGCGTAGTATGATGGCCTCGGTGCGGTACAGCCGGTCCCTCCTCGCTGAGGCCATTATCCCCCTCGCACCGTGCCGTAGCGGTAGGGGCGTGTCCAGTTCTTTGCCATCTTCTTCTGATAGAGCTCCTCGGGATCCACGCCCAGCGCCGATAGGAGATGAAGAATACGGATGATGGCGTCTATCAGTTCTTCCCCTACCTTCTCCAGGGTTGCGCCCTTCTTATGGGCATCCGTAGCCTCCGAGATCTCGGTGTGTATGAGAGCCAGCATTTCCCAGACACGCTCCTCGCTGGCCGAGAACCCTTTGGCATCGGCCATCTCGCGCACCTCCATCATCTTCCGGTTGAGACCTACAGCCTCCATCTCAGCTGCCCACCTCCCTCAATGTAATGCCGGGCATCATGCCCTGGAGCGAATCCCTCTGCCGCCTCAGCCAGAACGCTGCCATCGGCCCCGGCGACACCGGTCTACTTGCCCTCGTCCCCGACCAGTGCTGCTCCAACCAGAGCCCGTTTCTCGCCATCAGGTACCCACTCGATCGACGTGAACCATATGCCTGACCCGATAGGTACCTCTCTCCGTGCCCGCCTATTCGTTGTCGGGCAGCGCCGCGCGTCGCTGCTTCTTGGTTTCGCTGCGACGCCTCTTGCCTTCCAGACGTTTCTCACGCGCGGCTCTACTGGGCCTGGATGGATATCGTCTCTTGGGAGTCCTTAGCGCCTCTCGCATGAGGGCTCGAAAACGCTCTACTACCTCTTGCCGATTCCTCAACTGGCTACGAGTAGACTGAGATACCAGATGCACGACGCCCTTCTGGTCGAGGTGTGGCGTCATGCCGCGAAGGGCTCGCTCCCGCTGCTCCTCGCTCAAGCTTGGAGAGCGGCCGAGATCAAACACCAACTCCACCCGCGTCTCGGTGCGGTTCGCATGTTGACCGCCCGGGCCACCGCTACGCGAAAAGCGGAAGGTCAACTCGGACAGGGGGATGGCGACCTTGTCCGTGATGCGAACTCCGCTCTCCCGGTCAGTAGCCATCTCAGGGCCTAGCTTTCCAGATAGTCCTCCCGTGGGGGGCAGAACACGTCCACCACCAGTGCGTCCTCCAACACTACCGCTCCATGAGGCGCACCGCCGCGGATGTAGTAGCTATCGCCCGCCTCGAAGGTCTCAGTTTGGTCGCCTACGGTCAGTTGCATGCGCCCGCCCACGACGTAGCCAACCTGGGCGTGGGGATGGCTGTGACTTGGAACCTCGGCCCCC
>JAUWYD010000040.1 GCA_030616025.1 Chloroflexota bacterium | reverse complement strand
CCAAGAGCACCCTTTTCTTCATTGTACCATTTGCATGCCTGCACATCAACCCAGCGTATCTTTGACGCCACGTGTGGAGCGTGCTATAATGGTCTGGGTTCACAGCGATGCGGGCACGCACCAGGGGGCAAGAATGCCAGGGAAGATGAGGGCCGTGATCAAGGCGGAGGCAGCGCCCGGCGCAGAGATGGCCATGGTTGACATTCCTCAGGTTGCGCCGGGTGAGGTCTTGGTCAAGGTCAAGGCTACCTCCATCTGCGGAACCGACGTCCACATTTACGAGTGGGATCCCTGGGCCCGGAGTCGGATTGAGCCACCAATGGTCTTCGGACACGAGTTCGCGGGTGAAGTCGTAGAGGTTGGCGAAGGGGTCACCACCCCAGAGCCAGGCGACTATGTCTCTGCCGAGACCCACATCGTATGTGGTATCTGCTGCCAGTGCAGTACAGGTCAGGCCCACATCTGCGAGGGTGTATCTATCATCGGCGTGGACCGGGCCGGGTCTTTCGCTGAGTACGTTAGCATTCCGGAAGAAAACGCATGGCTCAACCCGCCCGACATGCCACCAGAGGTAGCCTCCATACAGGAGCCCTTCGGGAATGCCGTACACACCGCTCTCTCTACAGATCTGGCAGGCAAGACCGTACTTGTGACCGGTTGCGGGCCTATCGGGCTGATGGCGATTGGCATAGCGAGGGCTGCGGGAGCAGCGGCGGTCTATGGTACTGAGGTGGTCCCCTACCGTATAGAATTGGCTGCCCAGATGAAGGTGGACCTCGCTCTCAATCCTCGGGACCTGGATGTGGTGAGCGAGATCATGACGGCCACTGATGGGCTAGGAGTAGATGTGCTGCTGGAGATGTCAGGAAACCCCTCGGCCATACACGAGGGGTTTGCTGCGTTACGCGGTGGAGGGTATGCGGCCCTGCTGGGAATCCCCTCTCGGCCAGTGGAACTAGACCTGGCGAACGAAGTGATCTTCAAAGGAGCGACAGTGTATGGTGTTTCCGGTCGACAGGTGTGGAAGGACTGGTACCAGACCAGAGCCCTTCTGAGCTCTGGGGCGGTGGACGTAGGCCCCATCATTACTCATCGGCTTCCATTGGAGGACTTCGAGCAAGGTCTCAAGCTGATGAGCAGGGGGCAATGCGGCAAGGTAGTGCTTCGTCCTTGAACTTTGGCAGGGAGAAAGGAAAGCCGAGAATGGCCAAGGATAGAATTGCATTCCTCACGGAGGACATTGAGCGTCTGAAGGAACAGGGACTGTACATCGCCATCCGCACCATAGGCTCGTCTCAAGAAGCCTGGGTAACGGTTGACGGGAAGCGCGTCCTGAACTTCTGCGCCAACAACTACTTGGGCCTGGCCAACAACTCCAAGATGAAGGAGGCGGCCAAAAAGGCCATTGACGAGTTCGGCGTGGGACCGGCCGCGGTGCGCTCCATCGCCGGCACCATGACTCTGCACCTGGAGTTAGAGAAGCGGCTTGCTGAGTTCAAGCAGGTGGAAGACGCCCTGTCGTTCCAATCGGGTTTTAATGCCAATCTGGCCGTCATCCCCGCGCTGACGGGCAGAGAGGATGTGATCTTCTCCGACGAACTGAATCACGCCAGCATAATAGATGGGTGCCGCCTATCTCGGGCCAAGGTTGTCCGCTTCAAGCACCGTGACGCGGACTCGCTGCGAGAGGCCATTGAAGGGGAAACCCTGTATAGAAGGCGACTGATCATCACGGACGGCGTCTTTTCCATGGATGGAGACATAGCCCCCCTGGACAAACTGGCCGACATCGCAGACGAGCACGGAATAGCTCTGATGACCGACGATGCCCACGGCGAGGGGGTGCTGGGGCGTGGCGGCCGAGGTATCGTGGATCACTTCGATCTTCACGGCAGAGTTGACATCGAAGTTGGCACGCTCTCCAAGGCTTTTGGTGTGATGGGCGGCTATGTAGCCGGAAAGAGAAGGGTTGTGGATTGGCTGCGCCAGCACGGTCGCCCTTTCCTCTTCTCCAGCGCCGTGACCCCAGCCGATGTGGCAGCCTGCATCGCCGCGGTGGACTTGCTGGAGGAATCAACCGAGTTAGTGGACAGGCTTTGGGAGAACACGCGCTATTTCAAGGCGGAAATGCAGAAGCTCGGATTCGACACCGGCCAGAGCGAGACCCCTATCACGCCGGTGATGCTGGGCGAAGCTCCGCTAGCCTTCCAATTCTCCGAGAGGCTTTTCGATGAAGGGCTCTTCGCCATGGCCTTGGGCTTCCCCACTGTCCCTCGAGGGAAGGCTCGCATCAGGGTCATGCTCTCCGCTTCCCACAGCCAAGATGATCTCGATCAAGCCCTGGGCATCTTCAAGAAGGTGGGCCAGGATACAGAAGCGATCTAGTTCCCCACGGGCGTCATCGCTCATCTCCCCTTGCCAGGACGAGTGATAGGGGCATCACGAGCCCGATCATGGCAACAGAGACGAGGAAAGGCAAGTCCGGACGAGAGGTATATAGCCATCCGGCCACGTAAGGGGCCAAGACCATCGAAATGCTGAACGTGGTGCTGAAGAGGCCGTAAGCCAGGCCAACACTCGTGGTACTGACGACTCTGCCCGTGAGAGCCAGCGCGAGCGACCGGCAAGCATTGAAGGCTCCCCTCAGGAAGAACGACACCGCCAGGAGCGGCAGTGCCCGAGACCTCAAGAAAACCAGCAGGGAGACCAGAACGAGGCCCTGGCCGACGATGAACCCACCCACACCCTCGGTGAGCCTCCCGAGCCACAGGCTGAGCACGGTCGCGCCCAAGGCGTGTACCGAACCGAGAAACCCAATCCACGCGAGATCGACCCCGACGACCTCCTCTAGGTAATTCGGGGCAAATGGCTGCCCCAGGTATAGGGCGAAGAAGATCACAACGGAGAGGGACGAGACAAGGAGCAGACGCCTGTTGGATAGGACCTCCCGGAAGCCAAAGCCGACAGGGGACGGGTCAACAGGCTGCTCGGTGACCTGCGTGGCCACGAGAGTCGATAGAGCATAGAAGAACCCCGCCACTATCAAGACCGCCCCAAAACCTGCTCGCTCCCCCAACCACCCCCCGATGGTGGGAAAGATTACCAGGCCCAGCGTGAAGGCCGAGTACAGCATGGTGAAGACACGGTTGAGATCCTTGCCTCCACTCCCGTGAGCAACGTAGGCGTGAATCGCGGGCAGGCAACACCCTGAACCGTAGTACAGTAGGAATCCAAGAATGGATTGACGCCAGTCGCCTGCAGCAGCTAAGAGCAGAACCGCCAGAGTGCCTGCAACAGAGCCCCCGACCAGGGTTTTCTTGCGACCATACCGATCGGCCAGGATGCCCACGGGGATGAAGCCCAAGACCATTACCACCGGCGCCAGGGACAGCACCAACCCAATCTGCAAAGAGTTGGCTCCCAAGCTCTTTATGTACAGCGGCTGAATGTAGAACCACATCCCCTCACCGCTCCCCCACAAAACCATGGAGAGCAGGAGGAGGAAGTTGTTTCGGCTAAGGCCAAATGGCGATCCTCTCATCAGTCCACAGTTTTCCGCTAGGTGGCCCTCTGCGAAGGGAGAGACCGTCTCGTGGCGTAGACCGCCACGACGACTGGGTGGCGCCGTCGGCAACAGCGCCGGTAATGACGTCGTGAGAACTGGGGCCGGGAGTTCGACACGTGGAGGGCTTACGAAGGCTCGCCGCATCCGCCTTCCACAAGAAGTGCCGGTTGGGGTCGGATACAGCCCCTGCACACCCAGACAGAAGAGAGAGCAGGATTCAGCTTCCGATGAACCTGCTCACCAGGAGGAGTCTATCCAATGGATAGATGATCACGGCTATCTCAGCACCATGAGTCTGGCCTGGGTCCGACCGTCGCCTGACGCTGTGTCTCCTCAGTTCGGCCTCCCCCAAGGCCTATTGGTCACAGCTACGAACCCTCCGCTTCCATGATCACCACCTCACCCGGCCACAGCTCCTTGAACCGCTCGGCGTCGGCCCGAGAGCCTACAATGCCACCCCAATGCATCGGGATCACCACCTTGGGCCCGATCTTGTTGGCAGCCTCTATCGCCTCCTCTGCTGTCGCCACGTAGACGCCGCTCACGGGGAGCATGGCAATGTCCACCTCCAAGCCTTCCATCTCAGGGATTGGATCGGTGTCACCAGCATGATAGATCGTGGTGCCTTCCACAGTCAGAATGAATCCCACGCCTCCAGCCTCTGGCGGATGGAACCCTTTGTTGACATTGTAGGCGGGGATGGCCTCGATGTTCACGTCGTCGACGGTCACCTTGTCGCCAGCCTTCACCCATTTCACATCGCCCTTCAGCTTCCCTCTACAGTTCTCGGCGGCAACGACGACCGTATCTTTCCCTCGTATCTTGGCCACATCCTCTGGGCTGCAATGGTCGTAGTGGTCGTGGGTGACACAGATTATATCGGCCAGTTCAGGCTCACCGGCCAGTTCGAGGGGGTCTATGTAGATCGTCTTCGATGCTGCAATCTTGAACGCATCGTGTCCCAGCCAACTCACTTTCTCCAGCATATCTCACCTCCTCACTGACCGCCCCAAGCTCACGCGGCGATACTCAAGAAGCCAAACCTTCGGGTGAAGGCGAAAAACAAGGGGAAAGCGAGACCTAGCCAATTGGACAGTGGACCAGGCCTCACACCGCCCCGGAAGTCCCCTCACTTTCCGCGACCATTTTCAGGAAGTAGCGGTGGAAACGTGCGTCGTCGGTCAACTCCGGGTGAAAGGCTGTCGCCAGCAGGCTGCCTTGACGGGCAGCGACAATGCCTCCGTCAGCGAAATGGGATAGGGCTTCCACTCCCGCACCCACTGACACAATGAGAGGAGCTCGGATGAAGACAGCGTGGAAAAGGCGGCCCTTCTCGTTCGGCTCGCTGACTGTGTCCAAGGCCGGCACCGAGATGTCGGCTTCGAAGCTGTCAACCTGCCGTCCGAAGCCGTTGCGCTGAACCGCCAGGTCCATCACCCCGATGAGAGGCTGTTCTCCTTCCTCGATGCGCTTGGCCATAAGGATCAAACCGGCACAGGTGCCCCAGACGGCTTTACCTGCATCGGCCAGCTTCTTGATGGGCTCTATCAGCCCGTACGTTACTGCCAGTTTGCCGGCAGTAGTGCTCTCGCCCCCAGGGATGATCAGACCATCCAGGCCCTCAAAATCCCTTGGCAGCCGCACCTCAACCGCTTCCACGTCCAGGCTGCGCAGCACCTTGATGTGCTCTATGAAAGCTCCTTGCAGCGCAAGGACCCCGATCCTGCTCATTCGCACCTTTGCAGTAGGGAAAGCGACCTACCAGCCTCTCTGAGCCAGCAGTTCCGCATCAGGGATCTCCGAGATCTCAAGGCCAGGCATCGCCTCTCCTAAACCCTTGCTGATCTCGGCGATGATCCCTGGATCATTATAGTGGGTCACGGCTTCCACAATGGCCTTCGCCCTGTGGGGAGGATCGGAGGACTTGAAGATCCCGCTGCCTACGAATACCCCATCCAGTCCCAGCTGCATCATCATGGCCGCGTCGGCAGGCGTCGCAAGACCTCCTGCCGCGAAATTGACCACCGGTAACCGACCTAGTTGCGCGGTCTCCAGCACCAGTTCATAAGGGGCGCCCATCTCCTTCGCAGCCGCCATCCACTCCTCGGGAGCCATGTGCTGCAACCGTCGGATCTCGCCCATAACGGCTCGAGCGTGGCGCACCGCCTCCACCACATTGCCCGTTCCTGCCTCCCCTTTCGTGCGGATCATGGCTGCACCCTCACCAATGCGCCGAAGGGCCTCCCCAAGGTTGCGGCAGCCGCAGACGAAAGGTATCTTGAAGGCCTGCTTGTCTATGTGATGCTCCTCATCGGCTGGAGTCAAGACCTCGCTCTCATCGAGGAAATCCACCCCGAGAGCCTGCAATACCTGGGCCTCGACGAAATGACCGATGCGACACTTGGCCATAACCGGGATGGTGACCGCATCTATGATTTGAAGGATGAGTTCGGGATCGCTCATGCGGGCCACCCCACCTTGGGCGCGAATGTCAGCCGGCACGCGCTCCAGAGCCATGACGGCGCAGGCGCCGGCATCCTCAGCTATTACGGCGTGCTCAGGAGTAACCACGTCCATGATCACGCCCCCCTTCAACATCTGCGCGAGACCCCTCTTGACAGTCTCCGTTCCAGTTTCCTTCTCCATGGCAACCTCCCCTATCACCACGTTCTGAGTTCCACTCCGATTATACCGAAAAGCGACTACTTAAGCAAGCATCGTGCGGCTCCGCTGCATTCAGTGAAGTGTGCCCAGTCGCCGAATCTTCAGAGTGGGGCCTCGTAGGAACAAGTGCTTGAAAATGGCGGAAACCAACCTTATAATCAGGGAGGAAAGAAGACGACTGAGTCCGCATCCGGTGGAGTTCCGATGAAAATCGGCATACCCAGGAGCCTCTTCTACTACAAGCATCCCCACCTGTGGGTCACGTTCTTCGAGGAGTTGGGCCAGGAAGTCGTTCTCTCGCCTCCGACCAACAAGACGTTGCTGGAAGCTGCCGTAAGATTTGGGGAGGACGAGAGCTGCCTGGCGGTGAAGCTGGTCTTTGGCCACATTTCATATCTCATGGACAAATGTGACGCCATCGTCGCCCCATCCTATTATGGTTTGTTGCCCGGGCGCTACAGCTGTCCCAAGTTCCTGGGTGTGCCCGACATTACCAAGAGCATCTTCAGGGAGAGGGTTGAGTTCCTGCGTTGCGAGGTGGATGACGGCGAGTTCGAACCAGGCATGCGGCAACTGGCGCATACTTTCACCAAGGATCGGCACACGATCGAGCGGGTCATCTCGCGGGCCCTCGATAGCCGGGCAGAACACAAACACAGACTTCATCAGCGATACCGAAACCAACTGGCCTCCGAGAAATCCAAGATCGTGGTCATAGGCCACGCGTATGTGATCCACGATACATACGCCAACCTGAACTTGCTGGCGAAGTTACAGGACAGAGGCATGGAGGCCATCACCATTGACAGCGTCCCGCCGGCACCCCACGAATCCTTTCTCAAATGGGACTTCGCCTACGAGACCATGGGGCAGTTGAAAGAGGTACTGTCTCACGACATCGCTGGCGTGATCGTGCTGAGTAACTTCAACTGCGGGGTGGACGCCATCACCGTGCCCTTCGTCGAGCATGAAGTTGAGCAACATGACATTCCTTGTATGCATCTCATCCTGGATGAGCACACCGGTGAGGCAGGCATGATAACCAGAGTGGACACCTTCGTCGATACGGTGAAGATGAGGGAGCGAGCATGAAGGAGAGGATCTTCACTTTGCCACTCTGTGGCAACGCGTGGATGCCCTTCAAGACGGCAGCCGAGAAACTGGGTGTCCAGGTCGTGGTTCCACCGCCTATCACCAATGAGACCATCGCTCTAGGGGCCAGATACAGCCCCGAGGGCATCTGCCTCCCCTTCAAAATCATCATCGGTAACTGCCTCCAAGCGTTGGATCAAGGTGCGAACACGATGATGTTCTATATCAACAGCCGCGCTGGGTCCAAGAACCATGGCGGCGGCGGCGGCGGCATGTGCCGTCTTAGACACTACGGTCATTTGCAGCAGCTAGTGATGGAGCGGGCCGGGGTCGATGTGGACTTCCTCATCCTCGGGGAAAACGGGGGGCTCATCGAGCAGATAAAGGAAGTAACCGGCAGAGGGACCTGGGAGATAATCCAGGCTCTGAGAGTGGCCATCAAGAAGGTTCGCCTCATCGAGATGACGGAAGAGCTATCGTGGCGATACCGCCCTGTAGAGAAGCGCCCAGGTGCGACGAACAAGGCCCTCAAGAAGGGGCTGAAGGTTCTGGAAGGGATTGACAGCTTCAAGGAGCTTGATGGGCTCAATCCCGAGTCTTTCTTCGCCGACATAGAGACCGTTGAACGGGAACCGCTGCGCATTGGAGTCGTGGGCGAGTTCTACCTGCTGCTAGAACCAGCAAGCAACTGCCACATATATGAGATGCTTGGCGAACTGGGAGCCGAGGTTCACAGGCATCTGGGCCTCGGCGAGGCCATACTTCGTTATCCGCCCGGCTTTCTCCTGGGCAAGTTGATGGCCTGGTGGCTGAATCAGAGTATCCCGCCGCGTTCGGAGACG
>JAUWYD010000077.1 GCA_030616025.1 Chloroflexota bacterium | reverse complement strand
CGCCGAATTTCAGGCCATTTGGCGAGCTGAACTTGAACTGCCCGGGCTGCAGCATTTGGGCCTCCTCCCCGGTGGCGCAGTGCTCCACACCGAAGGTCACGGAGTCCAGCTTGAGCCAGACCCGGTTGAAGTTGTCAATAGGGTTTCCCTGGGCGTCGACGACGGTGCCGGCGATCTCTGGAAGACACCATTCGGGAAAGCAAGGGTCTTTGATCGGGCCAGCCACTCTGTTGAACTCAACTACTGGCTGAGGGGTGTTGGTAGGTGCTGGCGGCCTTGGCGTGGGCGTCGGCGCCGGTGGAGGCGGTGCAGGTGTATTGGTGGGTGGCCCCAGCGTCGGCGTCGCCGTTTCGGTCGGTATCGGGGTCTCCGGTAGCATGGTCGGCATCTCCGTCGAGGCGGGAACCGGGGTCTCCGTAGGGCCAGGCACGATAGTCGGCGTCGACGTGAAGGTCGGCACGAGGGTCTTGGTCGGCGTGGGCGTGGCGGCTGGCTTCTGGCCAAAGAAGTCGCCGATAGAGCAACCAGGGGCCGTTGTAATCACTGTTGCCAGTATCAGTAGAACTAGCGACCTTCTATTCATTCTTGTTCCCTCCTTGAGGTATGGAGCTTATTGTACTCAGGTTGTCTGCAGAATGCAAATGCGCCCCTACGCGCAGCGAGAGCCCCGTGGCAACGAGCAGGAGAAGAGCGCCTGCCAGGAAGGGTGCGTAGTGATGCACCTGTTCCCATAAGTAACCGCCCACGACTGGGCCAATGGCCAATCCCACGCCCTGCACGGTAGCCACGGCACCCAGGAGCAAGCCCCGAGTCCGCTCTGGGATTCGGTCCATGGCCAGCGCGTTCCAGGCTGGCACCGCCAAAGCATACCCCAGGCCGGCCACGGTTGCTCCAGTGGTGACCACCACCAGGTTGGTCGTCACGGGTGCCCCGCCAAAGCACACCGTCAGCAGGGCCAGCCCTGCGACCATCGGGAGCTTGCGGCCCAGGCGGTCGGCGAGGTGTCCCGCAGGGAGCAGGGCCAGGGCTGTGATGCCGCCAGGGATAGCCAGCAGGATGCCCATCGTCACTTTGTCGACCAGCAGGACCTGTGCTCCGTATAGGCTGATGATGGGCAGCAAGAACGCGAGGCTGACGGTCAGGAGCAGGGCAATGACGCCCAGGAGAACCAGTTCTCCAGTCACCGAGCGCAAGCTGTATTCTGTGCTGCCTGCTGCTCCGTCTTGTCGCAGCATTTTGGTCTCTGTTGCCAGGGAGAGCACGATCACAAACACCAGGAAGACCAGAGCGATGCAGATGAGGAAGGTGGCGCGATACGAGGTCAATCCCAGCAAGAGATTGCCGGTGATGGGGCCCATGGCCAGGCCGCCCAGCATCACCGTGCTTAGCAGACCCATGATCAAGCCCCGCTGGCTGCGTTGGTAGGTGTCGGCCACTGCTGCATAGATGGCTGGCCAGATGCAACCTGCCCCTAATCCGTTGAGGCCGCTCAGGAGGAGGAAGGTGCGAGGGCTCTGGACGTCCATCATGAGTGCCAGGGGGGCAATAGAGAGCAGAATGCCAAAGAGGAGAATCGGTTTTCGTCCCCATCTGTCTGCCAGCCACCCGGCTGGCGTGCGGGTGACTACATCAACGATGAGGTAGGTCGAGATCACTGCTCCCACTAGAGTCACGGACGAGTTGAGCACCTCAGTCAAATAGAGGGGGAACAGGGCCATGGCCTCGATGCCATGAACGATCTCGAGCAGCACGATGGGGATCAGGAAAACAGCCAAGTTGCGGTTAGCACTGAGCGTTCTGAGGATATTTGCGATCTCTATTTGTAAACTGCCTCCCTATGACCTACATTCACCGGTATGAGCCCCCTCTATTTGGCTGTGTCCTTGCTCTCGGCGGCTACCCTCATCTTTGAGATATCATTGATCCGAGTGTTCTCGGTCGCTCAATGGTATCATTTTGCCTTCATGACCGTCAGCCTGGCCCTGCTGGGGTTTGGAGTGAGCGGCACCGTACTGGCCATACTGCCGCGGCTACTCAGGCTTGACCCGATCAGACTTCTGACCACACTTTCTCTGTCTTTCTCCGTAAGCGTTGTGGGAAGCTATCTGATCAGCAATCACGTGCCCTTTGACTCGTACCAGATAGCGTATGACCGGCGGCAGATCATCTATCTAGCCATCTACTACCTCTCCCTGGCGGTGCCCTTCTTCTTCACCGGACTAGCCGTAGCCGTCGTTCTGGCGGCAGAGCCCGAGCAGGCTGGCAAGGCATACTTCGCCAATCTGATAGGGTCCGGTCTCGGTTGCCCTACGGCCCTGGTTGTGCTGTCACTGGTCGGCGGCGAGGGCGCGATCATCTTCGCCTCCCTGTTTGGTGCTTTCGCTGCTTTGAGCCTCGCCTATCGTCGCTCGTGGGTCCGCTTTGCCCTTGGGATGGTGCTGGCGGCGTTGCTGGCAGGTTGCCTTCTTCGCGTTCCCTCCATCTTCGAGATCAGAATGTCGCCGTACAAAGCCCTCAGCAACACCCTGCGCTTTCCGGGGGCACGGATCGCAGTCCGGGATTGGAACGCCTTTTCGCGAGTTGACGTGGTGGAAAGCGAGAGCATAAGGTCCGCTCCGGGGTTGAGCTACGTTTTCCCTGGCGAACCACCTGCTCAGAAGGGCGTCTTCACAGATGGAGAGAATCTGAGCCCCTTGACCAGGGCTTCTGAAGGCACTGATTTGAGTTTCCTCGATTTTCTCCTTGCCTCCCTCCCCTACAAGTTGATCTCGCAACCACACGTGCTGATCCTCGAACCCGGTGCCGGCCTGGACGTGATGCTCGCTGTGCACAACGATGCTTCTGACATCGTCGCCGTGGATAGCAACCCCTTGGTCATCGAAGTGGTCCGCGACCGGTACAGAGAGTTTGCCGGCAATCTGTATTCCTCGGCCGGGCTGACGGTTGTGGCCGAAGATGGTCGCAGCTATCTGCGTCGCAGCGGCGAGAGGTTCGACGCAATACAGATATCTCTGGCCGACAGCTTCAGGCCCGTCGGCTCAGGAGCCTACAGCTTGTCAGAGAACTACCTCTATACCACGGAGGCCTTCGTTGACTACTTGAGCCACCTTGAGCGCGGCGGCGTGTTGGCTCTGCACCGCTGGCTCCAGACCCCTCCCAGCGAAAGCGTGCGGGTCTTGACTCTGGCCCTCTCAGCTCTGGAGCGAACGGGCGTGGAGAATCCTGACCAACATGTGGTCGCCCTCCGCAGTCTGTACTCTGTGCTGCTCCTGGTCAAGAGAGAGAGGTTTAGCTCTGGAGAGATAGAGATCATAAAGGACTTCTCGCGGGATTTGCGCTTCGACCTCATCTACTATCCAGGCATCAGGCCCGACGAGGCAAACCGGTACAGTATCCTAGAAGAGCCTCACTACTACAAGGCCTACCTGGATGTGCTTGAGGCCCAGAACAGGGAGAGTCTCTATGCTAGGTATCCCTTCGATATCACCCCACCGTCGGACAACCGCCCCTTCTTCTTTCATTTCTTCCGTTGGGAGCAAACGCCTCAGATCGTTCAGGCCTTGGGGAGGACGTGGCAGCCCTTCGGCGGGAGTGGCTACTTTGTGTTGCTGGCACTTCTCATCCTAACACTATTGGCGTCACTGATATTGATCCTACTGCCCCTTGCCTTTCTCAAGGGGAAGGGAGAGATCAGAGAAGGAAAGCGTCTGTTCCTCTATTTCTCGCTGTTGGGGATAGCATATCTCTTCGTGGAGATACCGTTGCTGCAGCGATTCATCCAGTTCCTGGGCCATCCGATCTACGCGTTCGCCACGGTGCTCTTCACTTTGCTCACCTTTTCCGGTCTTGGCAGCCTGCTTTCAGCCAGACTGTCGTTGCGGAAGATGATGGCGGGTTTGATCGCTGCTATTGCCTGCTACCCGATACTACTGCCCTATCTGTTCAGATGGTTGCTCGCAGGGACGCTGGCCTTTCGGCTCGCGTCCTCCATCGCTATGCTGGCGCCGCTGGGCTTCCTGATGGGCTTTCCGTTTCCGGCTGGCATCAGGCTGACGGGGAAGATCGCGCCTGGCATGGTACCTTGGGCCTGGGGCGTCAACGGTTGTGCCTCAGTTTTGAGTTCCATCCTATCGGTGATGATAGCTATCTCTTACGGCTTCTCATGGGTGCTCGTCATCGGTGGAACCGCGTACGCCGTGGCTCTGGGGGCAATCTGGGCACTGGTGACGGGCAGGCGCGCTCCCAATACCCAAAGGAGCGGGGTGGGGGCAAAATGACACTCCCTTGGGGATGCCGCTCACCTCTACTTGAATTTGGCGATGAAATCGTCTATGGGGATGGCGGCCAGGGTCTGCAGCCTGATACTTCCCCGGGATGACAGCTCGGCCGAGACTCGGGCGATGGTGTGGTTGTCGGGGGCCTGGACGATACTCACGAAGTCGTATTGCCCCAGCGTGGCGTACTGGCTTATGACCTTGACCCCAAGGGCCTCGATCTCCAGATTCACCTCCTTGATGCGATTTGGGTTCTCCTTGATCGTCTTTGCTCCCTCGTCGGTCAAGGTGCTCAACATGATATACGTGGCCATTTCACTACTCCTTTCGGTACTGCGTCGTCAAGCCCCCACCCCGTCAGTTACGGAGACTTCCCAATCCTCCCAGAGTACAACGCTTCTCCCTTGCCTCCCGGCAATGGCTACAAACCAACTTTGAATGAGTGACCACAATGGCAGCGACAAGGCCTAGGAAGGCCGTCAGCACTAGCAGGCTGGAGAAGGTGGGGCCCTGCGACAGCGCGAGAAGCCCCGCGGCTGTGGGCAGTGCCAGCGTGACGCCGGTCAAAGTCCAGGCTACCGTTTGGGAACGTGACTTGCCGAACTCTTCTTTGCCTCTCTTCTCGAAGATGAGCGCGGTCAGCTTGCCAAGGGCTGTGCCGCAGACCCTGCCGTAGTAGTAACATCTGGTGCATCCGAACGCCAGGGACAGGGTCAGGGCCACCAAACCCACGGCCACGTAGACCATGACGGCCCACGGGCCGAACTGCCCGACGATCATCACCCCGAGGGCGAGGGCCACGAGGATCTCCACAACATTGAGAGCTACAACATGGGTTGGATAGTCGTCATGACAGATCACTGTTGTCGTCCTTGAGGGCTTCGTAGGGTGTCGTGCCCAACAACTCTGCTAACTCCGCGGCTATCCCTTTGACCCAGGCCTCGTCTTCGTAGATCTGGGGGAGAGCCCCGTATCTCCGACGTGCCTTGCCGTACTTCTCCTCTATTGTTGACAGAACAGTGTCGCTTATCATCGCGTCTGCCACGCAGACGGTCTTCTCTTCCAGGGAGAGCTGGTCGAACCTCTGCTTTTGCTTCTCCAACTTCTGTCGCTCTTGTTCGGTCAACATCCCCACTGCGACCCCCTGCTTGAGAGTGCGTCCCTTCAGGATATGGACGAGGCAAATGCGTCCCTCCTTCTCATGACCCTCGGCTCGAGCCAGCAGATAACCCTCGATGCCGTGGCGCAAGGTGTGACCGCGGCTGCGGCCCAGGTCGTGTAGCAGGCCCAACGCTGCGGCCTGCTTCACGTCCACAGAGTGAGCTCGCTGCGAAATCAGCTCTGCCAGGCGCTGGGATGCAGCGCTGACCTGAACGCAGTGAGCGTGCCACGATGCGTCAACAGAGGTGTACTTCTCCAAAAGGGAAAGGGCGTCGTCTGCCTTCACGGCGCCTCATCAAGGGTTGGTCCTGTGCGCACTGTGCACAAGTGCTCAAACATCTATGTCACAGCCATCGAGCCAGGGCGGATCCAGGGCTGGCGTAGGAGCGGCCCTTCTGCAGGGCTGAGCAATTATAGCACAGGGCTGCCGTTTTCCCAAGAACTAGCCTCGTCTAGCCAGCAGGACCAGAACGACCAGCGCCACCACCCCCATGCCCAGCAAGACCAGGAGCTTTTGGAGACCGCTGCCGAGGATGAGAGCCAGGGTGCCGAACGCGGCGCACA
>JAUWYD010000272.1 GCA_030616025.1 Chloroflexota bacterium | reverse complement strand
TCCTACATTCTCTCACGCCCTTCTGGACGTGGAGCTAACCTGATGGGCGCCCTCCTGATAGGGGCGGCGGTGGCCTCGGTCTGGTCGCTACCCAACATTGCCTTCTTGACCAGGTTTGTTGAGGTTGCCTACGGGGGTCCCAATATCGATCAGACGGGCATCGTTGTTACCGAGCTGCGATTCTACACGCGATATCTCCGACCGTTGTACGGTAGCCAGTTGTCACCCTTGTACTTCCTTGCCTTTCTGCTGGCGACTTCCGTCTTGGCCTATCTACTATTCAGAAATGCATCGCCAAGGGAGGCCCTGGGACGGGTAAGCGATCATGCTTGTGTGCTGGGTCTGTGGCTTGCAGTTCCCTTTGCAGTCTTCACCCTTTCTCTTACCCTGAATTCGCGTTTCGACCTGGGGCTTCTGCCTGCAGCTGCCTTGATCACCGCCCGGGGCATACTGAGTCTTCGAACGAGGGCCTTGAGATCGGTTGTAGTCACCGTACTGGTCATTTGTGGTCTCGTTCAGTTCTTTGCTCTCTCCTATGATGAGTTGGAATGGCTCCGCGAAGAGGCGACCATAGAGTTGCCTGGCGTGGGAAAGGTCAACCTGCTTGCTGAGGGAATGTATATAGAGTTTCCCAGGAGTGGGGTCACCGATCCACGATACTTCGTCCCGCCAAGGGTCCTGGAACAGGTCTGGGGGGACATGGAGCTTGAGGGACGGGAGACCGTGCAGCTTGGCAACGTGGTCAACCGCACATATTCCAATAATGCAATCTTCAACTATCTGATGTACAACGCTTATCCGGGCATAGAGCTGCGGGAGTTTGCGAGAAGTGGCTGGGAGGAGCCGCCCGTGTACCCAATGCTGTTCGAGTGCGACTACCTGTTGGTGGCTTCTGGGACCCAAGACCGCGTGCGGCAGGAGGCAAGGGACGCACTGGCGATCATATCGCAGTCTCCTTCGTTCTTCGAAGAGAGTTTCGAGCTGTTCTGGCAGTGGGCTGTGCCTGACGGCGACATCTTCTACCTGTACAAGAAGCGTTACCACCTGCGGGAGGGGTACGATCTTGAAGAGTACCAGAAGTTGGGCGAAGAGATGACGGCTCTGGTGCACCAGGGGGACGGCGTCGTCTTGGACCCGCCGGCACAAGTCGAGGTACTGGGCCGCTTCTACACAGGGGGAATCGCGCCCTATCCTATGCCGAGAGAGACTCCCTTGGATAGGGACGAGGCCAGCAGAGAACTCGAGGGTATCACGTCGAAGCACAAACGGATTCTTGCCGTATTCTGGGATCGGAGTGAATCCGGCCCAGATCATTTCATCGAAGAGTGGTTGAATACGAGAGGCTACAGGGCCCGGGATGACTGGTATGGCACCGTGCAGATGGTCATCTATGGCTCCGGTGCGGGCCTGGACCAGCCTGAGGAGGAACGTTCGCTGGAGGCCGACCTGGGGCGCGAGATCACTCTGCGTGGCTACCGGCTTTGGGACAAGCAGGTGGACCCAGGAGACATATTGCGATTGACCCTTGAGTGGCAGGCTCGGGAGAATGTCCAGGACAGTTACAAGGTATTCGTGCATCTGCTGGATGAGGAGGGCAACCTGGTTGCCCAGCGGGACAGCCAGCCGGCGGGAGGGTCAAGTCCGACTGCAACCTGGCTCGAAGGTGACGAGATCTCTGACAACTACGGCGTCATGATAGCCGCCAACACTGATCCCGGTTGGTATCGGTTGGTGGTGGGGATGTACGAGCCGGACACGGGCAGGAGGCTTCCAATCAGTGCACAGGGAGCAGTGGCTTTCGACGACGCGCTGTTGCTGTGCGACATTCGCATTGTTGGCCAAGGGAACAGTGGCGTGACGAGCGCGGGTGGTGAACTGGCTCCGATGGGCGGCGACTACATCAAGCAACTTGCGGTGGCGTGATATGGGACAAGTGCTAGCCCACACAGTGCCTGGTGCTGCGACAAGGAGGGCGTTGCTACTTCTCGTTCTGCTACTGGCCTTTGCTCTGCGGGTTTCGCATCTGGGAGCCAAGAGCCTGTGGCAGGATGAGATCTTCACAGCCGCCATTGCCTCCACGGGGAATAGCGTTTTTGAGGTGGTTACCATTCCTTTGTACAACACGGCCTTGCCGGCGCCTCCTCTCTACTTCCTCATTACACACTTCTTCCTCCATATCGGTGACACTGACTTCCTGCTGCGTTTTCCAGCTCTGCTATTCGGCGTTTTGGGAATAGCCGCAACTTACACAGTCGGAACGCGCTTATTCAACAGGGAGACAGGTTGGATGGGGGCTCTTCTAGTGTCCGTATCTTCTCTCCATGTGAGGTACTCCCAGGATGCCCGATTCTACAGTCTAATGGTCTTACTGTCCTTGTTGTCGCTGTACTGCCTGTGGCGGGCGTTGTTTGATGATGGCAAGGTCTGGTGGGTGGGGTTCGTAGTCTGCTCGGTTCTCAACGTTTACAATCACCTTTTCGGCCTGTTGGTGTTGCTGGCCGAAGCCTTCTTCGTCGGAGGGCTGTGGATGGGGCAGGCTTTTGCGGGTCGTGGTTCCCGTTTCGATGAGGGCCGATGCCTGACGCGCCCGTGTTCGTTTCCTGAACGGTTTGTGAGGCGCAAGCGCTTTGCTTTCCTCGTCAGCTTGTCTATCATTACGCTGTTGTACGGGCCCATGATACCTCACCTCGTGAGAGGTGTGACCGGACAGAAGGGCCTGGGAGGTGCGATCACCCGGGGGTTGAGCGAGACTCCCACGGTACTGGGCCAGGTTTTGGAGGCGTGGGGGAATGGGCCGGGGCTGACCTTTCTGCTATTCTTGGTCCCTTTCTTGATTGGCCTGGCGGCTTGCTTTCGCATCCATCGACGGCAACTGTGGATGGCGTGTTGCTGGCTGGGTTTGCCCCTGGCGGTGTTGCTTCTCGTGCCGGCGCGGCATGGGTTTCGGCCACGGTACATACTCTTTATGTTACCCGCGTATCTGATATTC
>JAUWYD010000286.1 GCA_030616025.1 Chloroflexota bacterium | reverse complement strand
CGGCACTGAGAAAGGCATCCACGCCAGCCAGCGCCCCCTCAACCGCGTCCAGCTCCTTGACGTCTACCTGAATCGCCTCAGCGACGATCTCGCCCGTCAGGCTGTTCACCCGCTCGGCTGACCTTCGGGCGATGTCGAGGTTATGGTCCGCCAAGAGGACGCGACGCGCGTCGCCCCACCGGACCATATCGTACGCGGCGGCAGTGCCCTGACGCCCTGCCCCAAGAACTGCATAGGTGTATGACATGGCTTCTCTCCTTGCTCACGTGAGCAGTGTCGAAAACGGACTGGGTCTAGAAATGGGACTGCAACTCGCCTCTTCGCCTCATGTCCAGCGACGCACAGTGAAAACCGCCCGGGTGGCCTCCATGATCCGGTCCCACGGCGGGATCATGGCTCCCTCAACGATTCCTACGATTACCCCCTCCAGCGGATCCCATTCCTTGTACGTGTCAACGACTGGATGGGAATCGTTTCTTTCGTCGCCCATCCTCCTTGCACTCCCAGCTTTGTGTCCTCCCCTGCAGACTGACGCCCTCGGGCGCAAAACGGCTCACTAGGGCTGACTGATCAGGCCCCCGGCTATCTCCCCTCCGTCGATCACGAAGCACTGGCCAGTGATGAAGCTCGCCTCATCTGAGGCCAGGAAAGCGAACAGGGCAGCCACGTCCTCCGGACGACCCAGCCTCCCCAGAGGCACCTTGTTCTCAAAGGATCGCCGCATCTCGGACGTGTACTCAGCCTCTTGCATAGGCGTCAGAATGAATCCAGGACATACAGCGTTGACCCGCACTTTGGGAGCCAACTCCAGCGCCATGGAGCGCGTCAACTCGACGACGCCCGCCTTGGAAGCGTTGTAGTCGGCATAGTGGTGATATCCCACCAGAGCGTTGGTCGAGCCCATGTTCAAAATGACGCCTCCTTCGCCTGCAAGCATCCGGCGCGCTGCTTGCTGCGCCACGAAGAACACACCATCAAGGTTGACCCCCATCACCTCCCGCCATTCCTGGGGAGAGATGTCCACAAAAGAGTGTCGAATGCTGATCCCAGCGTTGTTGATGAGAACGTCCAGTCCCCCCAGCAGGTCATCCATCTCTTCGAAGGCCTGGCCCACGTCTCCTGGTTTCGACACGTCGGTCTCGATGGTGCCAGTCAGCCCGGGTAGCTCTTCCTGTATACGACGCTGCGCCTCAGCATCCCGATCGAGCACCACCACCCTGCATTGCTCTTCCAAGAATCGAGCGGCCGTTGCCGTGCCGATGCCACCCGCTCCTCCGGTGATCAGAACCCGCTCTTGCTCCAGGCCGCGCATTGTCCCCTCCTCACCCTGCTATTCCACCACCGTCCACCACCAGTGCTGTGCCCGTAACGAAAGACGAAGCGTCACTCGCCAGATACAGTGCCGCCTCGGCGATATCCTCGGGCCTCCCGACACGTCCCAGCGGTCGCTCAGCGGCATCAGCCAGGAACTGCTCCATGGGCTCCCCCAGCTGCCGCGCCTCATCTCGCAGCATGGGTGTATCCGTGTCGCCCGGGCAGATGCAGTTGACCCGGATGTTCTGCCGTCCGTGATCCAGAGCCATGGACTTCGTAAGCTGAACCACAGCACCCTTCGAGGCGCAGTAAGCAGCGGCCCTCGGACCTCCTACCAGTCCCCAACCTGACGCTACGTTGATGATCACCCCGCCGCCGGCTTCGGCCAGAACGGGAATAGCGTACTTGCTGAGCAAGAACACTGACTTGACATTCACTGCCATCACCTGATCCCATTCTGCCTCGGTGGTCTCCAGCACGTTGGCTCGGCGGATAATGCCTGCACTGTTGACAAGGACATCCAGCCCACCCAGGTCGCGCACGGTCTGCTTCACCGCGCGCTGGCAGTCGCCCGCCTGCGTGACGTCGCAGGGGACAAAGATGGCCCGGCTCCCCTCATGATCAATCTCCTTGCCGACGGCCCGGCCTCCAACCTCGTCCAAGTCCACAACGGAGATCGCCGCTCCCTCTCGCGCGAACAGCAAAGCCGTAGCCCTTCCGATACCGGAAGCCCCGCCCGCGATGAGGGCTCGTTTGCCTGTCAAACTACCCATACACCCCTCCGTGATTCCCTCTTTGTGACCAAGCTATGCCACCTGGTGTTTGGAAATGGTCACAGTGGTTGAATTGAACCTCGGCCCGCTGCCAATCTTCTGGGGGTTGCTACTCGTCAGACAATTCTGTGGCTCTCCTGCCAATCCCTCAGATTGCCTTGGAGACCACAGCACTCCCGCAGGCACTGTGTCAGAGATAGTCACCCTCACCTTTACCTGCCCACGATCATTCGTGAGGGTGACGATGTCTCCGGCCTTCGTACCTAGTCGCTCAGCATCTTCCGAGTTCATGACCACAACGGCGGGAATCGCGCCATAGACCTCTTGAAACTGGGTACTGGTATATCTTGGCGTTGCACTGGTTAGAAGAATGAAAGTCCCTTCTTCGCTGCGCAGGGGGGTTTGAGTTGGCAGAGGGTTCAATCCCATTTCTTCCGCTCGAGAAGAATAGAATTCTATCTTGCCTGATGACGTCGGATAGCTGTTCCTTGGCTTTCTCTTGAGCTTGAGCATTGCGCCTGCTTTGAGTGACTCGAAACTGCCTTCCTCAAAGGCGTCCTTGAGTGCCAACCGGACGGCTTCCCACGCATCTTCATAGAGCCAGTCTTCCGTCAGACCTAGCCGCTTCGCGACTTCATGCATGACCCAAATCTCACTCCGGCTATCGGTGATCGGGCGAACGATTCTGTTTGAGTACCGGACGTAGTTGTGGCTCCAAGGGATGACCAAATCGTCCTTTTCGAGGTAGGT
>JAUWYD010000266.1 GCA_030616025.1 Chloroflexota bacterium | reverse complement strand
CTGCTATCAAGAGCTCCGACAGTTGCTGCAGGACTACCTCCACGGTGACTTCTCCTCCAGTCCCTTCAACTCCGTACTCCGGGGCCACAACAGACAATTGCGATTCTACCACAGCCGGTCGGGTGAATCAAAGCAGCACCGGCAGCGGAGCCTGCGGGCGCGCCATGAGCAGCCTTCCCTTGACCACGCCCCAAATCTGTGTCATAATCCCGCACAAGTGGGAGACCCCATCAGCCTCGGCAGACGGCAGGAGGACACTTGCCAGCATAGGTTGCCCCGGATCCTGGCGCACAGACGGGTTCTCGATGCCTTCGGATCCTACAACTCATGAACGGAGACTCCGGTGGAAAACGATGTGAGTGAAGTACTGATCACCGGCGAGGAAATAAGCGAAAAGACGGCAGAACTGGCTCGCCAGATCACTGCAGACTACAAGGACAAAGACCCACTCCTGATCTGTATCCTGAAGGGCGGTCTAATGTTCCTGGCCGATTTGACACGCCAGATACACCTGCCGTTGGAGATAGACTTCATGGCCGTTTCCAGCTACGGGGATGCCACCGAATCCAGTGGCGTTGTCCGTATCCTCATGGACCTGGAGCGAAACATCCAGGGGCGCCACGTGTTGATAGTCGAGGACATCATAGACACAGGTCGCACGCTGAACTACATTATCCATAACTTGCGCACGCGTGGGCCGGCGAGCATCAAGATATGCACGCTGCTCAACAAGCCTGCGCGCAGAGTGCTGGATATCCCTCTTGACTATGTGGGCTTCGTGATACCTGACAGATTCGTCGTCGGCTACGGGCTGGACTACGGTGAGATCTACCGCAACCTACCCTTCGTGGGCGTGTTGAAACCGGAGTTGTACACGGAAGAGTGACCGTCTTGCACGGCTGAGTACATAGCCTCCCGACCAGGGCCGAGCGCATTTAGGTCGGGGTGGACAGACCACATATCGCCGTCGCGGCACTGACTATGGGACTTAAGTAGGGCTATCGTCTGCTCAGTGCCTCCTCGATGTTGGCCAGAGCCTTCTTGATGTTCTCCACCGAGTTGGCATAGGACATGCGGACATAGCCCCGACCATGTTCTCCAAAAGAGGTGCCCGCCAGCGCCGCTACTCCTGCTTCCTCCATCAGGTAATCGGCGAAGTCCCTCTCATTCATGCCCGTGCCCTCTATGTTGGGGAAGACGTAGAAAGCCCCTTTAGGGGTTGCACACCTTATGCCCTCGATGGCGTTGAGCCCGCGTACTATCACATCGCGGCGTCGCTTGAACTCCTGCACCATCTCGTACGAGGCGTCTTGGGGCCCACGCAGTGCTTCGATCCCAGCCCACTGCGTGAAGGTGGCGGTGCACGAATTGCTGTTGGTCATCAGTCGTGCGATGTGAACTGCTAGTTCTTCGGGCATGACGCCGTATCCTAACCTCCAGCCGGTCATGGCGTACGTCTTCGAGAAGCCGTTGAGCAGGATAGTGCGTTCCTGCACCCCTGGCAGCGAGAGGAAGCTCACGTGCTCGCCCTCATAGATGATGCGCTCGTAAACCTCATCGCTCAGCACCATGAGGTCGTGCTCCTGGGCCACTTCAGCTATCGCTTCCAGATCTTCCCTGGTCAAGACGCCGCCGGTGGGGTTCTGAGGGGTATTCATGACGATCATCTTGGTCCGGGACGAGACCTTCTCCCTAAGCTGGGAAACGTCGAAGCGAAAGTCTCGCTCCTCCTCCAGCACCAACGGGACCGGCTTGGCTCCCACAAAATTGATCATGGATTCGTAGATGGGGAACCCCGGATTGGGATACAGTACCTCATCGCCCTCCTCCACCAGGGCCAGGATGCAGAAGAACATGATCGGCTTGGCCCCAGGTGTGACCACTACTTGCTCGGGCGCCACAGCCACCCCGCGCGTCTCCGAGGTCAGCTCAGCGATGGCTTCCCGCAGTTCCGGGATGCCCGCCGAAGGACAATAGTGGGTGTACCCCTCGTAGAGAGCAGTACCCGCCGCCTCAACGATATTGGAAGGCGTGTCGAAATCCGGTTCTCCGATCTCTAGGTGGATGATCTCCCTCCCTTGGGCCTCGAGGGCTCGCGCTCGGGCCAGTACCTCGAAGGCAGTTTCCGTGCCCAATCGACTCATCCCTTTTGCTAATTCCACTTTCCATACCTCCTTCGTGACTACGATTTTGCAGTTTGGATTCTCTGTGTTATAATGATACCCGTTCGGTCAATCATGATCTGCTGTACGCCGAGCCGCCATCCAGTCACAACCGGATGGAATCTCGCCGCAGCAGAGGCCCACACCAAAGGGTTCCGCTGGGAGCCGATATCCGCACTGGAGGTGCCTTGTGCAACGAAATCTGTTTGTCATTCTCACTATACTTTCACTAGCACTTGCCGCTTGCGCGGGAGGGCAGCCGCCGATTCCCACGCCACCGCCAGCACCACAAGACAGAATCATCTTCATGGGCAACCATGAGGACAATGATGACATATTCATGGTGACGGCCGATGGCACGGGTCTCACCAATCTCACCAGGTCAAGTCACGACGACGTACTATTCGCCTGGTCCCCCGACGGACGGCAGATTCTCTTTGTCTCCGACCGCGATGGCAACTCTGAGATCTATACCATGCATGCCAACGGGGCCTACCCTCGCAACCTGAGCAACCACCCTGCAGATGATGGCTTCCCACATTGGTCACCGGGCGGCGAAATGATCGCTTTCGTTTCAAACAGAGATGGCAATTGGGAAGTCTATTCGATGAGTCCTGACGGCACCGAGCAGACCAGACTCACCACCAGCCCAGCGGTTGATGGCCATCCTGTGTGGTCTCCAGATAGCCTCCTTATCGCCTTCGTATCCCAACGTGATGGCAACGATGACGTGTACGTCATGAACAGTGACGGCGGCAACCAGACACGACTTACGATACACCCAGCCAAAGACACGAATCCCGCCTGGTCGCCTGACGGAAGCCGTATCGCCTTCGAATCCGAGCGCGATGGCAACCTTGAACTATAC
>JAUWYD010000284.1 GCA_030616025.1 Chloroflexota bacterium | reverse complement strand
CGCACCCTATCGCGAGGCATGCAGCAGCGTCTCTCCATCGCCCGGGCCATGATTCATCAACCCTCGCTCTTGCTCTTGGATGAGCCCTACACGGGCCTCGATCAACAGGCCGCGGAGATGCTACGACACTTGCTCCAGGCCATCACCACAGAGTCTTGCACAGTGGTCATGACCACTCACAACCTTCAAAGAGCTTTGGAATTGTGTCACACCGTAGCTATCCTGACAAGGGGACGAATCGTCCATGAAGCAGAGAACACTTCCTTGACCTTGGACGACTTCCGACAGGCTTACTGGCATTTCGTGGGAAACCGATCGCCAAGGTAGCGGGCTGAGAGATGAGTTTCTTGAACAAGGTATTGGCTATCGTTTGGAAGGATGTGGTGGCCGAGTTGCGTACCAGGGAGATGTTAAGCTCCATGCTAGTCTTCGCTTTGCTCGTCATCGTCATCTTCAATTTCAGTTTTGAGCTGAGGGTGGAGAACATCGCTCAGGTGGCACCGGGAGTCCTATGGGTGACCTTTGTCTTTGCCGGCACTCTGGAGTTGAACCGCTCGCTAGCGCTGGAGATGGAGAACGATTGCCTCGACGGCTTGTTCCTGGCCCCGATGGACCGCAGTGCCATCTACTTTGGCAAGATGCTTGGCAACCTCATCTTCATCTCCGCCATCGAAGCTCTGATGCTGCCCATCTCTTCCGTCCTCTTTGACTTGAACCTGATCCTGCCCTCGCTGTTGCTCACCATCTTCTTGGGCACCATTGGCTTCGCGGCCGTCGGCACTCTGCTTTCCGCCATTGCGGTCAATACCAGGGCGCGGGAGGTGATGTTGCCCGTTTTGCTTTTTCCCATCCTCCTGCCAGTCGTCATCTCCGTCACGAAGGTTACTGGAGGCATTCTCGACGGCGTGCCCTTGGGCGATTTGGCCCACTGGCTCAGGTTCCTCGTGGCCTTTGACATCATCTTCCTGGTAGTCTCTTTCATGACCTTCGACTTCGTGGTCCAAGGGTAACGTCTGCCGCACGAAAGGAGTTTCGATTATGAGTAGGAGCTTTCGGATCGAAGATTTGCTCAATTGGCTGAGTGCCTTGAGCATAATGGTTGCGCTCTATCTGGTGTTCGTATACGCGCCGACAGAGGCAACAATGGGGGACGTGCAAAGGATCTTCTACTTTCACGTCTCCTCGGCCTGGGTGGGCTTCTTCGCCTTCTTCGTCACCCTGGTAGCCGGAATAGCCTACCTCCGGGGAGGGAATCGAGACTGGGATATAGTGGCCCTGTCCTCGGTGGAGGTCGGGATTACCTTCACCGCGATGGCCGTCATCACCGGGTCCATCTGGGCCAAGGCCACCTGGAACGCTTGGTGGCCCTGGCAGCAAGAACCCCGCTTGGTCTTGGTCACCATCCTGCTGCTCCTCTACCTCGCCTACCTTATGCTGAGGGCTTTCATCGACGGGGAAGAGCAAAAGGCCCGGTTCGCTGCGGTGTACGGCATCGTGGCCTTCGTTAGCGTGCCTTTCACCTTCATGTCGGTGCGGTGGTGGCAGAGACTTCATCCAGTGGTCTTCGAGAGAGAGGGCATCCACTTGGCCCCAGCGATGTTGGCCACCTTTCTCTTCTGTCTCCTGGCCTTCACCATCGTTTACTTCACACTACTGCTTCATCGGAGCCGCCTGGGGAAGCTGGAGGACCAGGCCGCGGGGCTGAAAGAAAGACTCCGAACTGGAGAAGGAGGTTGAGTATGGGTTATCTTTTTGCAGCATATGCCGTATTCTGGGGTTTGACCTTCGCCTACGTCTTCACTATCGCTTCCCGACAAAAGCGACTAGAAAACGAGATCGAAGCCCTGAGAAGGGCGCTGAAGAGCGAAGAGCCATGACAGCTTGGGACTCGGGGCGGGCCTGATCTTCGAGGTGGCCTGTAATCGCAAACGGACAGAGCGCGCTTCTCCCCTGGTTTCCGTTGACTGACTTGGGGAGCCACCCTGCTGATGCGTGGCATTCGCCAAGAACCCGCGAGCGATTGCGGGGAACCTCTGTAGGTCATCATCTCCACGCTCTCGGGCCATGGAACGAGCCTATGGCCAGGGTAGAGAAACTCCCAAGTAGGGGGAGAGTCGCTTCTGGAAAGCCACCGAAGACGTTGATGTGTCCTTCCTTGCCCGCCTGGCCGCAATCCCGAGATTCGTGATCCATTGATTCCCACCCGATACTAGATACGACAAAGCCCCCTTTGCCATATCGGGCGAAGGGGGCTTGCCTTACTGTGTAGGGCTTGGTTCTCGGTGTCTGCTAAGTGGCGCTTCTGCTATTCGATCATCAGAAAAGCGTAGCGGTTCATTTGTTCAGAATAGTCCCTAAGAACCTCGATTGGATAGCCGTACTGCCTGACTGTGGCGTAGACGTCTACAGCCATTGCTTCAGCCGTGGGGCGCGCCAACCGCGGGCTCTTGCACTCCTCCCTCGCCCCTGTGCAGTCGGCACATATGGAGCAGGAATCCACGATCATCATAAAGGCCTTGCGATAGGCGGACAGGAACACCTCTCGCTCTAGTTCCAGGAGCCCCAGATTGACCTTCTTCGACCACGGATGGCGTTTTTCGGCCAGGACAACCCTTCATGTATGTCGCAGAGTATTCAAGAATCTCCAATTCCTCTCATCATTTCGATAGCTCAAAGACCACCGACAGACAGAGGTATACATCCAGTTTGGTAGAATCAGGAAGTCCCATTCTCTACACGCCACTTTGGTTCTAATTGCATGGTTTACCAAACTGGCGGATAGGTTCCCGGGACCTGTAGTCGATTGAATTTCTGGCCTCTCAGAGCGCTGTAGGAGAATGCGAGTGGACC
>JAUWYD010000054.1 GCA_030616025.1 Chloroflexota bacterium | reverse complement strand
ACCCGGAGAGTGGGGCCCAAGGAGATGAGGGCGAAGACCGCAGCCGCGATGACCCAAAAGCGGAGCCTGCGCTCTCTGAAATGACTCACGGCACCGTAGGCGGACACAATGAGCACGGTATAGCCAATGAAGACGAAGTTGAAATAGGAGAAATCGAAGCGCCCTCTCCATAGGTCCCCCAACGGATGAAGATGGCTGGGTACCAAGAAACCCAGAAGGTCCGCCGAGAAGACGTTGGCGAAACCCAATCCCTCCACCAGGAAGTCTCCCTCCACCGCCATCACCCGGACCATGCGGTATAGGATGGGCGACATGCCAAACAGAAAGATGATGGCCACCAACACCAGATTCCTGACGAACGGGAGACTCTGCCGCCACCCATCAGCCGCCAGCCAATAGAGGGCGTTGACAAAGGTGAAGATGATCAGGAAGGATGCGTACGTGAATTCGGTGTACCCGTTCAACAGCAGGAAGAACGCGGCCATGAAGACATACCGCACTCGATGCGGCTGTCGCCGCGCCATTATCAAGAACAGGACGTAGAAGGGTATCCACTCCGTGCTGGCGATGTTGAACTGGCCGAGGGAGGCGTAGATGAACCTATTGGAAGAGAAGGCATAGATCAGCCCTGAGATGAAGGCAATGGAGGGATGCGCCTCCGAGGGAAGAAGGTACTTGACAAGCAGATAGGCCCCATAGGCGGAAAGGATGAAGGTCAAGAAAAGGATGACGTTGCTGCTAGCCACCAGGCCTACGACGGATTGAAGAGGCACGGACGCCAACCCATTGACTATCGTCAGAGTATAGAAGGTCAGATCGATGCCAATGGGATAGAACATGAAGTCGCAGAGGAGGGGATTGGTTCTAAGATCGACGAGTGCGTGCTTGACCCACCACAGATTCCACACCAGGGCCGGGTCGTCGCTGCCGTCGCCGGGTACATGAGAGGTGAACTGGAAGACCAACGGGTAAGTGAGGATGAGGGTCAACAGGAAGTATGACCCCAAGGCCGCGATATGACCTCTCCACGGGACACGCTTGCGCAAACCTGTGTACTCCTTTTCCTTGTACACCTTGGGCCCCGATGTAGCCCGGCGACTGGTCTGATGGGACGCAAAGACAGACTGCGAGAGACACCATAGTATAGCCATCCTGATGAGTTGTCGGCAAACCCCATATGATTTTCTTTTCGGGCTTGCTCGTGTAGAATAGCCAGAGTGAGGCGCGCCATGTTCAGCTACCAAGAGGCCCTCGACTACATCTACTCCTTCGTGGACCAGGAGAAACTGGCCCCCGACCAATACGTCCCCCGGCGTTTCGACCTGGAAAACATGAACACCCTGCTCTCGATGCTCGGTGACCCTCACCGCCGCCTGCGGGCGGTTCACGTCGCGGGCACCAAGGGCAAAGGGTCCACCTGTGCCATGACCGCCAGCATACTACAAGCAGCAGGCTACCGGGTGGGGCTGTTCACGCAGCCACACCTGCACACTTTCCGGGAAAGGATAACAATCGACGAGCGGCTCATAAGCGAGGAGGAGATGGTAGCCGCACTGGAAAGGCAGAAGCCCTTCATAGAGCAGCTTCCGGACCCCAGCACCTTCGAGATAATGACAGCCCTGGCTCTTCAGTACTTCGCCGACCAGGAGGTGGATATGGCGGTGGTCGAGACAGGTCTGGGAGGCCGTCTGGACACTACCAACGTACTCGACCCCGTGGTCGCGGTCATCACTTCCATAAGCTACGATCACACCTACATCCTGGGCGACACTTTGGAGCAGATCGCCAGCGAGAAAGCGGGCATCATCAAGAATGGAAAGCCTGTGGTTTGCGCTCCTCAGCGGGTGGCTGCGGAACAGGTTATCGTCGAAGTCTGCCGCGCGAGAGAGGCACCATTGGTTCTGGTGGGCAAGGATTGGGTATGGGACCCCGGACAAGCAAGCGTTGAAGGCCAATCCTTTGAAGTGGCGAGCCACATACCTGACGCAGAGGGGCTGATGGCAAACAGGAGGACGCAGGAATTCTGGATCCCCTTCCTGGGCCGTTATCAGGTAGTGAACGCCACGACCAGCATCGCTACGATAGATCAGTTGGTCCGACAGGGGACAAGCGTATCCCTCGAGCAAGTGACCGAGGGCCTGCGGCGAGCAAAGTGGCCAGGTCGCCTGGAGATCCTGGGACACGAGCCTCTGCTTGTCATGGACGGAGCACACAACGTTGATTCCGTGCAGCGGTTGCTGAGAGCGCTGCGGGAATACCTTTCTTTCGACAGACTCATCTTGGTGGTGGGCTTCTCCCTGGACAAAGACATCGCCGGCATGATGAAAGAACTAACCTCTCAGGCCCACGCAATGATCGTCACCCAGGCTGAACATCCTAGGGCAGCTGAACCTGCCGCCATCGCGAAGCAGACGCAGGCGCCTGAGACCCCGTTGAGCATCGTGTCCGACCCGGCTTCGGCGCTGTGGCGAGCTCTGGAGTTGGCCGGCAAGAAGGACTTGGTGTGTGTCACGGGGTCGCTCTTTGTGGTGGCCGGAGCAAGGGCCGCGTGGTTGGAGGCGAAGGGAGAGGAATTCGAGCGAGATCCCGCACTGTAGGTGGATCAAAGCGCCAGCGGTGTCTGCCCTGTCTGTCTACGCCGACACCGGCTATTCTTAGCGTGGCCAAACCGAGTGTCTTCTCTTCGCGTGCTGTCTGCGATGAGCGAGAATGGACGTAGGCCAGCCCTGGCGCTCGGCACAAGCCAGTTCAGCGAGCCACAATTCCTACAGGTCGCGCTCCGGCTGAGCCCTCCCCTCCAACTCCGCGATGAACTCCTCAGACTGCATGGCCGCTCTCGCGCCGGAACCCACGGCGGTGGCGATCTGCCACGCAACCCCTTCCTGCACATCCCCTGCCGCGAAGACGCGCTCCACGCTGGTCATCTGTCGCTCGTCGGTCACTATGTAGCCTGCGCTGTCCAGTTCCAACTGTCCTTTGAACAGTTCGGTATTGGGCACGTGTCCCACAAAGATGAAGACACCCTGCGTCTCCAGTGTTGATTCCTCGCCAGTTTTCGTGTTCTTCAAACGAACGCCGCTCACGCCGCCGTCGCCTATTATCTCGGTGACCACCGTGTCCCAGACAAACTTCATCTTCTCGTTGCTCTTGGCGACGTCCTCCACTACCTTCTCCGCCCGCAAGCTGTCGCGCCGATGGACGAGGTGCACCTCGCTGGCAAACTTGGTGAGGAACACCGCCTCTTTCACTGCAGCGTCCCCGCCACCGACGACGACTACCTTTTGGTCGCGGAAGAAATACCCGTCACACGTAGCGCACGAAGACACACCGCGTCCGGCGAACTCGGTCTCTCCAGGGATTCCCAGCTTGCGAAGGGATCTGCCGGTGGCGATGATGAGGGCCTTGGCCTCATGTTCGCCGCCGTGTTCCCTGACCTTGAAGGGATTGGCAGAGAGATCCACTGCCAACACCTCGTCCATCAATAGCTCCGCGCCGAAGCGCTCGGCTTGCCGCTGCATCAGCTGGGCCAGCTCAAAGCCGCCGATGCCATCCGGGAAGCCGGGGTAGTTCTCCACCCGCTCGGTCAGGGCCATGCTCCCGCCTAAGTTCTTGCCGCTAGTGAGCAACGGCGCCAGATTAGCTCGTCCAGCGTAGATTGCCGCCGCTAGCGCTGCGGGCCCCGAGCCGATGATGATGAGGTTGCGCGGTTCCATAATTGCTACTCCTTACTATCCTCTAGATCAGCGCCTCGTCACAGCAAGGATGCCAAGGATCCCTAGGAGGTTCTATCTCATCGCGGATGGGAGCCAGTCTCACCCCTGCTTGGGGCGAAGTCCTGGCGCCCGATATTCTACTTGGTCTGACCATCGTTGACAAGCCTGTTGGGCTTGGGCTAACATTACACCGCATAGCGACATACGGCTGAGGCGATTGCGACAGCGGGTGGTGACCCCATGACCGTCCAACGGGACAGAGGTGCGGAGCTAGGGCATCCCAGTTACGTCTGGCGTTTTGGCCAGCAGCGACGACTGGGTCTGATAGACAGATACGCACCACTGGAGGGCAAGAAAATCCTGGACGTGGGCTGTGGGCTGGGCACATATGTCGAGAGGTTCCGCGAGCGAAGCGACCAGACGTACGGCGTTGACATAGAAGTAGAGAGGGTGACGGAAGGAGGTAGAAGGCTACCCAACCTCCTCGCCGCCGTTGCCGAGGCTCTACCCTTCACCGACAACAGCTTCGACGTCCTCGTTCTACACGAGGTTCTGGAGCACGTATCAGATGATCGCCAGGCGGTGGAGGAGGCATATCGGCTTCTCAAGCCGGGAGGCAGGATTGTCATCTTCGCGCCCAACCGTCTGTACCCTTTCGAAACCCATGGAATCTGGTGGCGCGGAGGATACAGGTTCGGGAACTTCCCTCTGGTGAACTATCTGCCTCATCCCCTCCGGAAGCGGCTATGCCCTCATGTGCGAACTTATACCGTGAGAGACCTGCACCGGCTTCTGTCGAATGTAGAGCATCGCGTCATTACCGAGGGACGGATATACCCCGGCTATGACAATATCTATCTTCGCCACGCTCGGCTGGCCTCCGTCCTGCGCCGCATCACGTACTTCCTGGAAGGCACGCCCCTTCGCATCTTTGGTCTCTCGCATTTCATGGTGGTGGAGAAGCCAGCTAGCAGCGTCGCTAGCACAGGTGTTCCATAGCCTGTTTGCACTTTGCGCTGCCATTTGCTAGTATGAACCCAGACTGACTCGGCGGGAAGACGAGCATGGCCTCCAATATCAGACTCATCATCGCCAGACGTAGACAGCGCAGACACGCAGCGAAGAACAATAATCAGCTGCCCAAGATAACAACATCGGCGTTTGGCGTAGTGATCGCGAGCTTGGCATTCTCAGTGATCGCCGGCGTGGGATCGGCCGTTGGCGTATATGCACACTATGCCCAGCAGCTGCCCCCGCCGGAGATGATTGAGATTCAAACCTCGCAGAGCTTCAAGACCACCAAGATTTACGATCGAACGGGGACCAAGCTGCTGTATGAGGTCTTCGACCCCCGCTGGGGAAACCGCACGGTAGTCTCCATAGACCAGGTCCCTGATGATCTGATAAACGCCACCATCGCTATCGAGGACCAGAACTTCTACACCAACCCCGGCATTAACGTCCGCGGCATCATGCGCGCCTTCTACGTCGACATCACGGGACAAGGGTTTCAAGGGGGCAGTTCCATAACCCAACTCCTGGTGAAGAATGTGATCATCCCACCCGAGGAAAGAACACAGCGTGCCCTTTCCCGCAAGATCAAGGAAGCTATCCTCGCCGTCGAGACCACGCGACGGTACAGCAAGGATCAAATCCTGGAATGGTACCTGAATACCGTGTTCTTTGGGAATATGGCCTACGGTGCCGAAGCCGCGGCGCAGGCCTACTACGGCAAACACGTGCAAGACCTGACCCTGGCTGAGTGCGCCATGTTGGCCGCTCTGCCCAATGCCCCAGCTACCTATTCTCCTCTCACCAATCCCGGGGAGGCTACCATCCGTCAGCATTTGGTACTGGATGCTATGTTCCGCCAAGGATACGCTACCTACGACGAGATAGTAGCGGCCAAGGCCGAAGAACTGCACTACGCGCCCGTTCGGTTCGACATCGAGGCGCCCCACTTCGTGATGTACGTTCGCCAACTGCTGGAGGAGCGATACGGCTCAGACCTGGTGTATCAAGGCGGTCTGAAGGTCTACACCACGCTCGACATCGGCTTACAGCGGGTAGCGGAAGACATCGCCAGGCAGCACATAGCCGAACTCCAGGCGGATGAACGCAACGCTTCCAACGCTGCTGTAGTGGCCATCAAGCCTCCCACAGGAGAGATATTGGTGATGGTGGGCAGCCTGGACTACTTTGATAGAAAGATAGATGGTCAGGTCAACGTGGCCCTAGCCGAGCGACAGCCGGGGTCCTCTTTCAAGATGTTCACGTACACGGAGGCGCTCCTGCAGGGCCACACCCCAGCCACCATGGTAATGGATGTGCGCACTACCTTCCCCGATCCGGACTACTCACACCCGTACACACCGGAAAACTACGACCGTGAGTTTCACGGCCCCCTGCGGCTCCGACAGGCCCTGGCTCGCTCCATCAATGTCGCTGCGGTGAAGGTGTTGAGCTGGCTCGGAGTGAGAAACGTGATTGACCTCGCTCACCGCATGGGGATCAGCACACTGACTCGAGACTACTATGGCTTGAGTCTAACCTTGGGCGGGGGAGAGGTCACGCTTCTTGACATGACCTACGCCTTCGGTGTACTGGCCAACGGTGGCTACATGGCTGGTCAGCCGGTGCCGGACGACAAGTTGAGGCCTGGATATCGGGAGTTGGACCCGGTGGCCATCCTGCGGGTCGAGGACGCCAACGGCAATGTGCTGGAGGAGTATCAGAGTCCCGAGCTAAGAGACGTAATCAGTCCTCAGGTTGCCTACGTCATCACTCACATGCTGTCCGACAATGTAGCTCGGACTCCCGCCTTCGGCTCCCGCAGCATGCTCTGGTTGGGAAACGATCGACCTGTTGCGGCGAAGACCGGCACTACAACTGACTTCAAGGACTCGTGGACTATGGGCTTCACGCCCCAGCTCTGCGCGGGTGTATGGGTAGGCAACAGCGACGGTGCGCCCATGGAACATGTGCCTGGATCGCGGGGCGCGGCTCCCATCTGGCACAACCTCATGCTCGCGGCCCTGGAATCTGAGCCAGTGGTGCCCTTCGTTGAACCCCCTGGCCTGGAGCGGGGTGTGGTGGATGCCACGTCTGGGCTGCTTCCCACCGAGTACAGCCCGAGTACCGTGAGGGAGATTTTCCTCCCCGGCACGGTACCTACCGAGCATGACAACATCCATCAGATGTTCCGTTTCTGCCGCACCTCTGGGAAACTAGCCACTGTCTATTGTCCGCTTGAGGAGGTGAGGGAGAGGGTATATGAGATTTACCCCCCCGAGGCGGCTGACTGGGTGAGGGAGAACGATGTCCCGCAGCCACCTACCGAGTATTGCGACGTCCACGGGCCGACTCCGCTGAGCGGCGATGT
>JAUWYD010000003.1 GCA_030616025.1 Chloroflexota bacterium | reverse complement strand
CTGGCTATCATCCCCACGGGCGCGCGCCATGGTACGCAGCAACCCCTTCCAGAGGGTATGCGTGCCGAGGATGATCGCCATGATCCACCCCTCGGATTGCCGAGCCAATCTCTCCGCCTCCTTGGGCGGTAGATCCAGTTTATGGTTTTGTCTCAGGAACCTCTGGATCTCCTCGGCGGTGAACCTGAGATCCTCGTTGCCCAGCCCCGCCAACTGCTGCTGGGCCATCAGTTCTATGACGGGAAGCCCTGGGGTTGTTGTCCTACTGGCCAGTATGATGTGGCAGTTCTCCGGCACCCGGCGAAGCAGGAAGCCGAACAGAGTTGCGACCTCGTCGGAATCGCTAACAAGGTGGAAATCATCTATGACCAGAGCGAAGTAATCGGGGATGATCTCGTATATCTCGTTGACCATGGTGCCCACGACGGAACTCATGCCTTCGGTCCGCATTCCTCCCTGCAAGGCGGCCAGTGTCTTCTCGCCGAAATGGGGAAAGCGTTCACCGATTGAGGCCACAAGATACTCCAGGAAGACTCTTGGATCACGATCCCCTTCGTCGAGGGAATACCAGCAGACGGGCAAGTCGGTGTCATGGGCATGATCGATCAACAACGAAGTCTTGCCGTACCCTGCCGCGGCGGAGATCAGGATAAGCTTGCGGTCAATGTGTTCGTGGATGAAATCTACGAGCCTCGAACGATGCAGCAAATCGGCCCGTTTTCCAGGCAACAGGACCTTCGTCCTGACAATGGAGACTTCCCCATTCATGCTGTTTCACGCACTGTGATGGGCGAGCCACCGCTCAGAGCGACAATCCTTCTCGCTAGAGGCTGTCTCCTGGCAGCGTGAAGCCGTGTCTGGGTCACCGTGAGACATCGTGCCCAGTGGCCCAAGAGGCAACCCGAGGAAGGCACTTATCCAAACCGACGCCAGGGCATCACGGCAGGAAACAGGAGTCGGAAGAACTCCTTCAGGGCTCCCAACGTCGCCTCGTCGGACTGCGCAACATCGGCATGAAGCGTCACAGAAAGGACACCGTTTTCGGGTACTCTCTCGGGGTCGATCCAGAGATACCAGTACAGAGTGATTCGCCTCAGCTGATTCTTCTCGGTGATAACCCGCTGCACGCTCACTGAAGAATCGCCGATTTCTATACTTTCCAGACCTACGTCTGCAATTCGCCACCCACTGCCAGGATAGCACGTCAGCGCCGTGTGTTCAAAAAGGTGAAAGCTCTTACCACCTCTGCTGCCAATGATGGAGAAGAACAGTCTACTCCCGTCGTCATCACTGTATCCCCGTGTTACGGCAACCTCGGGGTCGTCGTACCACTTAGTAACCGCCGGACTCATCGGCGAATCTCCGCTCTTCGATTGCCACCGGCCCAGTACCCTGGGTATCCCATCGAACAGATCCTCTCGAAGGGTAAAATCCACAGCTGTGGCCAAAGCTCTCTCGTATGAAGTCCGGCGATACCAGCCTTCAACGTCAACGATTACCACATGTGAAGCTCCGTCAGCCACACCAGGATTCGACATCTCAGAGGAACCCGTGACAGACTCAGTGGGTGGCGAAACGAGCCCTTGAGAGATGATAAGCCACGCTCCCAGAGCCGATAGCAAAAGCACGACGACAATCAGATATCGCGCCGAATCTCTGAGCATCCCACCAACCTACTCACCAAGATCAACAGTGCAAACGCCAACAAGAATAGGACGGGGCTGGAGTAGTCATGGAAATACTTCATCCCGGCCTCAGCTCCAAACAAATGGGCGATCACAAGCAACGCTGATACGCGGAAGATGTTGGCCACGATGGCAATCGGGATCGCCAATCCCAACAGGACCAACTTGGCGCGATTGGATCCCTCAAGGATGTAAATGAATACCACCACCAGAGTCGCCAGAGCCACCATCGAGTTCAATCCGCTACAGGCCGCACCTACTACGAAGCTGGAATTCTGCAACTCAATCTGAGAGCCGAGGTTAACGGAGGGTATGCCCAGAAGACCGACGGCGCCGGTCGAAGCCGTGGCTGTGAACGATTCCAGGGCAGGGCTTAGCCGATTGATGAACGGGATGGGAATCATGAAGAGCAAGAAGGCCAGAGGAAACGCTATACGTCGCGCGGCCCTCTCGCCCAGGAAATAGAGAGCGAGCCCAACGAGAAGCACGATTAGGGCAAGAGCGGAAAGGTGATAGGCTTGCCAAACTTGCGCTATCAAGAAGGCAACCAGACTGATCGCCAACGCGACCAGGCCCAAGGCATTGGACTCACGATTGTGTCGTGCGAATGCGTCCCTCCTGCGCCACAGAAAGAAGGCGGAAATCAGCGGCACCAAGAAACCGTGAGAGTAGTATGAGTTGTTGATCCAATTGTAGACCAACCAGGCAAAAGTGGACGAGAATAGAAGTGCGAGCAGACCCAGGATGATCGCACCTCCTACGATGTCTCGTACGTGAACCCTCATTCCAACCAAGCCTCACACCCTATTGCACTAATTGTCGATAGTATATCAGTATATCATTCGGACACGCGAAATGTCAACCTCGCCGCAAGCCCACACTCTAGGCCCACCAGCGGGTACATTCTGCTGGCCCAACGCAAGTCTCCGCCCCGATGCCCCATTTCGTCACTTCCGGACACAAGGCACAACATATAGTATGGATTGGTGCTGACGCCACGAGGTGTGGCACCATGGGCTGACAACGGGACCGCTGCACAGCTTTTCAAATTGTTGGAAATGTGGTAGAATAGTAATAGACAACAAAGGAGGTCAAGGGTCAACAAGTGGCAGAGGATGATCGGACTTATGGGGCTTCTGACATCGAGATTCTGGAGGGTCTTGAGGCCGTCCGTCGTCGCCCAGGCATGTACGTGGGCAGCACAGATGTACGCGGCTTGCACCACCTGATCTACGAAGTCACCGACAACTCAGTGGACGAGGCGCTCGCTGAAGCCTGTGATGAAATCCAGATTAGCATTCACGCTGACGCCACCGTGACAGTGGTTGACAACGGCCGTGGCATCCCTGTGGACCCACATCCCCAGATGGGCAAGTCCGCATTGGAGGTGGTACATACTGTCCTCCACTCAGGCGCCAAGTTCGGGGGCGGGGGATACAAGGTGGCCAGTGGCTTACACGGAGTCGGTGTCTCCGCAGTCAACGCTTTGGCCGAGTGGCTGGAGGTGGAGGTCAAGCGGGACGGCAAGAAGTACTTCCAGCGCTACGAGCGCGGTGTGCCGATCGCTCCTGTGAAGGTGGTGAGCAAGAAGGTCAAGGGCACAGGCACCAAGACCACCTTTCTGGCCGACAAGGAGATCTTCGAGACACTTGACTACAAGTTCACGCCACTGGCCCAGCGGTTTCGGGAGATGGCCTTCCTGACGAGGGGTCTAACGATTATCTTCAAAGACGAACGGACGGGCCAGGAACGATCGTACTACTTTGAGGGCGGCATAGTATCTTTCGTGCGGCGCCTGAACTGGAACAGGAACGCCCTTCATGATCCGATCCATGTGGAAAAGGAAGTGAACGGCTCGGTTGTGGAGGCCGCCTTGCAGTACACTGATGTGTACGCCGAATCCATCCATGCCTTCGCGAACAACATCAACACCGTTGACGGGGGAACTCACCTTACCGGCTTTCGCTCTGCCCTGACCCGCAGCATCAACGATTATGCACGGAAGAACAACCTCCTGAAGGAGGGCGATCCCAACTTCTCAGGCGAAGACGTGCGAGAGGGACTGACGGCTATCATCAGCGTCAAGTTGACAGATCCTCAGTTCGAGAGCCAGACCAAGGCCAAGCTGGGCAACGCCGAGGTCAAGGGATTGGTAGAGTCGGTGGTCTCAGACGCTCTCTCCACCTTCATGGAGGAAGATCCCCGCGCTGCCAAGGGGATCGTAGAGAAGTGTCTTGTGGCATCCCGGGCTCGAGCCGCCGCACGTAAGGCGCGGGACCTGGTAGTGCGCAAGAGCGCGCTGGAAAGCATGACCTTGCCCGGTAAGCTGGCTGACTGCTCCGAACGAGATCCATCCAAGTGCGAGTTGTACATCGTAGAGGGAGACTCGGCGGGCGGCTCGGCGAAGCAAGGTAGGGATCGGCGCTTCCAGGCCATTCTGCCTTTGCGCGGGAAGATTATCAACGTGGAGAAGGCTCGCCTAGACAAGATCCTCAGCAACAAAGAGATCGAGGCGCTTATCAGCGCTCTTGGCTCCGGGATCGAGGACAGCTTTGACCTAGACAATCTACGCTACCATCACATCATCGTGATGACTGACGCGGACGTTGATGGCGCCCATATCCGCACCCTGCTGCTTACGTTCTTCTTCCGCTACATGGAACCGCTGATCACCAGCGGCCACCTGTATATCGCTCAACCCCCACTGTACCGGATCGCTGCCAGATCCAAGCAGTACTACGTGTACAGCGAGGAAGAGAAAGAGCGCCAGCTGAAGAAACTGGGAAAGGCCAAGATCCAAATCCAGCGGTACAAGGGGTTGGGAGAGATGAACCCCGAGCAGCTCTGGGAGACCACGATGAACCCGGAGTCCAGAACCCTGTTGCGAGTTGACGTGGACGATGCGGTCAGGTCCGACAGCACGTTCGACAAGCTGATGGGGCCCGCTGTCCCGCCGCGTAAGCGTTTTATCCAGACGCACGCCAAGGCCGTCAGGAACTTGGACATCTAGGCGCAGGATGCAAGTGCCAGCGGCCCGTTCCTCTGGTTCACACTCCCGGCTCCGGAAAAGCAAGTTCGCTGCCGACGCCCAGCCACCTTGCATTGGCTGCAAGATAGGGTAGGAAGCGTTCTCATGTCTCACACCAGAATCGATCACAGAATCATTCCCTCAAGGTTTGGCGATGTGGTCCTAGTCTGGCGCGAAGACGAAGCGGGTCCCAAGATCATGGGACTCTCTCTCCCGCGGCCAGGCCTTGGTGGGAGAGAGAGCCTTGAGAGCAGCCACCCGCAGGAGGCAATGGATCACCTGTGCGAGCAGATTGGCCGCTATCTCGATGGACAGGCGATCGAGCTGCCGTCTGACCATCTCGATTCGACCCGCTGCTCGGACTTTCAGTGGCGCGTGCTGATAGCAGAAAGGACAATCCCCAGGGGATACGTCTGCTCGTACGGTCATCTGGCTGCAATGGTGGGCAATCCCAAGGCTGCAAGAGCAGTGGGAACAGCCCTCGCCCGCAACCCATTTCCGATCATCATCCCTTGTCATCGGACAGTGAGGAGTGATGGCAGCCTGGGCGGCTTCGGAGGCGGGCTGCCTCTGAAGAGAGCGCTGCTGGAAATGGAAGGAGTTGCCTTTGACGACAGGGGAAGGGTTCGCCCGGAGCACTTTCTGTGTCGGGAATCACCCGAAACGGGGTCCATGAGAGAGCAGGGCCCTCCCAGAGCGTCATTGGGCTGAAATAGTGCGCCACCCCACGAAGCCTCCTGAGCAGTACTGGATGCCCTCCCCGATGCAATTGAGTTGGCAAGAAACGCAATGACTCAGAACCTAGGGCACTTCCGAGTCGTGCGGCGGCAAACCCAGGTCTTGCGCTTGGAGAAAAAGAGTGAAGTACCAGTGGGCCTCGCGGCCCTCGCTGCTGTCCTGCTGACCGTGGTATGGCTCCTGAGACCACTGCAATTCCCCGGTGGCCTAATCGTCTCACTCTTCATAGTGGCGCTTCCCCTTCCAGGCATCGTGGCTATACTCTACATGAGACCTTGGAAAGAGGTTCTGATCTTCGACCGGGCCGCGGCAAACCTGGTAAGAAAGGAGCGGTACCTCTTCCGGCGCGACAAGGTCACCGATCTTGCATTGGATACGATTGAAGGCGTGAACCCAGTGCAGCGCACGGTCCGCTTCGTGGACAAGAAAGGCCAGTTGGTGGAACACGTCTATTGGGCGGCTCTGCTGCGCCACACGGGCGGGGATGATATCGAGCTCGACGGAGCCAATTCCCCAGAGCGGATGCATGAACTCACAGAGACAATCAACGAATTCCTAGCAGGATCCACTCTGTCGTCTTCCCGGAGATAGCAGCTTGAACTACTGACTGAGCCATTTGCCTGCCCGCGGCTGGTCACGCCTGTGCGAGGCGTACGGCTGCCACCGGCTGGATGCCAACCTAACCCTCTTCCAAGTCTCATGGACGAATCCTCATGTCAAGGACGAGGTTGATGGTGTTGGAGCCCCAGCTGTGGGCTGGGGCGGCGGGGACAAGGACGAGATCCCTCCGCGGACAAGCCAGCGCGAACAGCCCCGTGACATGCCACGGGGATAGCCTATGGCAGCTCTTCCCTATCTCGACGCCACAGATCCCTTACCCTCATGAGCCACTGCAGCAGTCTGTGGTGACTGTTTTCCTCCAAATGCGGGCCTTGATGTCAGACGAGATCGGCCGAGGGCAGGTCCCGGGCAGCCATAGCACGCGATCAGAGAGACTCTGGACACCATTGACCTGGCAGCACAACGTAAGTATAATTCGCCATGATGGACACGCATCGAGAGCTGGAAAGGGAGAGGAATGCGCATTGCGATCGCTTCGGACCACGGCGGCTTCCGTCTCAAGAGCGACATTGCACGGCTGTTGCAAGAGCTGAGCCACGGTTGCCATGATTTCGGTCCGCCTGATTTCCACGATGTTGACTATCCGGACTATGCCGTGAAGGTGGCCCGAGCGGTCGCCGACGGCGAGTTCGATAGGGGCATCCTGATCTGTGGCACGGGTCAGGGCATGGCTATGAGCGCGAACAAGGTGAAGGGCGTCCGCGCGGCTCTTTGCCATGACACATTCAGCGCCCGGTTGAGCCGTGAACACAACGATGCCAACGTACTCTGTCTGGGCGAGCGAGTCATAGGGTCTGGCCTGGCCGCAGACATCGTCAAGACGTGGCTGAAGGCCGAGTCTTCAGATGAGGAACGGCACCGCCGCCGAGTCGGCAAGATCATTGCCTTGGACGAGAGAAGAGCGGTGGAAGGATTCTGACGCGAAACTTGCCAATTATGCGATACGTTGACCGCCAATCTCGCCTCGACGGCCCTCTGTGCGGGCTTCTCAGGCGCTCGCTTCAGGGTTCCACAGCACTCTGGTCCGGTGTTGCACCTGGTCATGGAGGAGCATTATGGCGGATCGGGCCCGGGCAAACATCCTGGGCATACATGTGGATAACGTGACCTCTGAGGAAGCCCTCCGCAAGATGGAAGGATTCATCATGGATGGGCGTCCGCACCAGGTAGTCACGGTCAACCCCGAGTTCATCATGACAGCACGGAAGGATCCACACTTCGCTCGGATCCTGAACGATTCACACCTGGCCCTGCCGGATGGTCAGGGTCTACTCTGGGCATCTCGCATCCTGGGCGCACCGCTAAGGCAACGCGTCACCGGAGTGGATACGGTGATCAGGATGGCTGCGCTGTCAGAGGAAGAGGGGTACCGAATGTATCTCCTGGGAGCAGCAGAGGGAGTGGCTGAAGCAGCGGGGCAGGAACTGCGCCGCCGCTATCCAGGACTGGAGATCGTCGGTACCTATGCCGGATCGTCGGCGCCGCAGGAGGAAGAGCACATAGCCGACATGATCCTACGTGCACACCCCCACATCCTCTTTGTGGCCTACGGCGCGCCTCAGCAGGAGAATTGGATCTCTCGCAATCTGCTCAGGCTGGGCATTCCCGTTGCCATGGGGGTTGGCGGAGCATTCGACTTCATCTCCGGTCAGGCCAAGCGGGCGCCGTCTTGGGTGCAGCGGCTGGGCCTGGAGTGGCTACATCGCCTCTCCCAAGAGCCGTGGCGCTGGCATCGAGCGCTGGCCTTGCCCAAGTTTGCGTGGCTGGTATTTCGCACACGATTCGGGTAGAACACTCCAGGTAGAAAGCGAGTATTGACACGGATTTCACTACGTTGATCTGGTTGTTTCTCATCTTTGCCGCCTTCACACCGGCCCTGCAACGCAGATGCCAAGAGGCCTGTCGTCGCTTCGTAATACAGCGTTTCGACAACCACTGCCCGTCAGACACATCCCCTCCCATACCCAAACCCCCCAGGCCTCTCAGCCCAGGTCTTCATCGCTCCAACATCGGTGATTCCCGGTGTCGGAGCCAGTGGCGCCATTGCAGGGGTACTGGCCGCCTATCTCTTGTGCTTCCCGCGGGCTCGCGTCTTCGTGGGCATCCCCCTCCTGATCTACATGGAGGTAATCACCCTGCCAGCGGTGATAGTGTTGGGTTTCTGGTTCGTAGTCCAGCTTTTCAGCGGTGTGGCGATGATCGGGCTGTCCAGCGAGGCAACGATGGGCGGCGTAGCCTGGTGGGCACACATTGGGGGCTTCGTGGCTGGTCTCATCCCCACGGCCTTCCTGAGACAGCGGAGGCGTCGTGAGTTCCGCTACCTGGACGTGTTGGACCGCCGGTACTCGAGAAGGATAGGATGTGCCTGGTTCAGTATCCCTCCCTGGCCTCGGGAAGTGAGGAGTACTCTTCCCCTGGAGTTGCAGAATCGCTGGCGATATGCTAGAATACGTGTAGAAGTGGCGCTGGGGCGTCGCCAAGCGGTAAGGCAGCGGCTTTTGGAGCCGCCATTCGGAGGTTCGAATCCTTCCGCCCCAGCTTCTTCTAGGAGGCAGAGGGCCCCTACTACGAGCACCTCGTAGTAGAGACCGATGATGGACGAGGAACCATCCAGTCGGGAGAGTGATAAGTTGCCGCCTTGAGGCGGTCTCAGGCCGGGACCACCGCTCGCCTGTGCCGGGCGCGAGATGGTCTTGGCTTTTTTGTGTCTTGTGGAGGCGCCATTGACCATTCAAGCTGTGATTCTTTCCGGGGGAGCAGGGGAGCGAGCGTTCCCCTTGTGCACAAGGAAACCCAAGCCGATGTTCGAGTTCTTGGGCAAGCCTTTGCTCCAATATGTCATAGAGAACCTGCAGGAGGCCGGCATCGAGGACCTGATCGTCGTCACCGGCCCCGATGCCCAGGAGATAAAGACCTACTTCGGCACAGGAGAGAGGTTCGGGGTCAGGATTCGCTACACCACTCAGGATAATCCACTTGGCATGGCCAACGCCCTGCAAGCGGCGGAGCACCTGCTCAAGGACCGTTTCCTCATGCTCAACGGCAACGACATTTTCGAGCCCCACCTGCTGGCCGATGTGATGAACAAAGCCGACCAAACTGGGAGAGACATGGTGCTGGTGGGCCGGGAGATGGAAATGCCCTGGAAGTTCGGCGTTTTCGAGTTCGAGGACGGAAAAGTCAAAGCCGTCGTGGAGAAGCCGCCCATGGGCCAGGAGCCTAGCAACATCGTAGTGGTGGGAGTGTATTTCTTCTCCAGGTTGCTCCTCGAGTACATTGCCCGCACACCTATCTCCAACTATCAGTTGGAGATAGCCTATCAACGCCTGATAGATGAAGGCAACGTGGAGTTTGTGCCGTACGATGGCATTTTCGAGTCCTTCAAGTATCCCTGGGATCTGCTCACGATCAATGAGCATCTGATGGAAAGGTTCATCACTGAGCCCCGAGTAAGCGACCAGGCTCACGTCTCGAACAAAGCAGTCATAGATGGCGACGTAGTCATCGAGGAAGGGGTGAGGGTTTTCGAGAATGCCGTCATTCGAGGACCAGCCTATGTTGGGCGTGACAGTGTGATAGGCAACAATGTCTTGATATGGAACCACTCCTCCATCGGTGCGAAGTCGGTGATAGGCTTCTCCTCTGAGATCAAGCGCTCTCTCATAGGGAGCAACTGCTGGATCCATATGTCGTACGTCGGAGACTCCATAGTCTCTGATAACTGCTCCTTTGGGGCGGGCACCATCACCGCCAATTTCCGCTTCGATGAGGGAGAGGTCCAAGTCAAGGTGAAGGAGGAAACGATCTCCTCAGGGACCGACAAGCTGGGCATCATCATGGGTGAGGAGTGCAAGACTGGCTGCAATGCCACCTTGATGCCCGGCCTGAAGGTGGGCCCTCATAGCGTCGTGGGACCGGGCGTCGTACTGCGCGATGATCTAGCCCCAGACAGTATGATACTGGGCCCTGCCCCCTATGTGATAACGAAGAACGAGATCATCCTCTCCCCGGAAGCCAAAGAGGATAAGATGCAGGCGCTGCGCGAGCGCACTGGAAGTGGCGCATAGATCTAGTGAAGGAGGGTCGCAGCTGGATACCGAAGGTTTCATAGAACTGGCGTTGATAGGCCTATCGCTGAGTTTGACCGCATTCGCATCGGCCGCTGAGGCGGCGATCATGTCGGCCAATCCTTTTCGTGTGAAGAGAATGGCTAGGGAAGGGGTGTCGAGGGCAGACCTGGTGGACTCCATTCTCAAGAGAGAAGAGTGGTACGTCTCAGCCCTGCTGATCCTGAAGAACGCAGCCGTCATAGTAGCCGCCTGTCTGAGCACGATACTGTCACTTAAGTACGCTCCGCAATGGGGCATAGTGATAGCCATCCTTTCTCTCAGTTTTCTGGTGCTGTTCCTTTGCCGGCTCGTCCCTCGAGCCTGGGCCACACGCGACCCTGAAAGGATGGCTCTACTGCTGTCCAGACCCATACAGTGGGTGGCTCTACCCCTGTATCCTCTCGTTCGCCTGTTCAGAGCTACCACCGATTTCCTGATTGGTGACGCCGAAGCAGAAGAGGTTCCGAAGGATGCCGCCGCAATGGAGGCAGAGCTACGTTTGTTCATAGATGCTGGCGAAGAGGAAGGTTACATAGAGGAGGATGAGAGGGAGATGATAGCCAGTATCTGCGACTTTGACGCAACTCTCGCAAGAGAGATCATGGTGCCGCGCATCGACATGACAGCTCTTGAGGTCGAGGCCTCAATTGAGGAAGCGTTGGATGTCGTCGTGCAGTCGGGATACTCTCGCATCCCCGTCTATGAGGGTGCGATAGAGAACATCGTGGGTATTCTGAACGCGAAGGATCTGCTTTTGCTCCTGAAGGATAACGATGGCTCACATCGCGGCCTCCGGGATCTGTTGCGCCCTGCTCACTTTGTGCCGGAGACGAACAAGGTGGGGGAGGTTCTGGAGGAGCTGCAACGAGAGCGAATCCAGATGGCTGTCGTAGTGGACGAGTATGGCGGAACTGCTGGGTTGGTGACCGTTGAGGACGCCCTAGAGGAGATAGTCGGCGAGATTGAGGATGAGTACGATTCCGTAGAGCCCTTCTTTGAGATGGTGAGCGACCGCGAGGCCATCTTCAACGCCCGCATGGACCTGGATGACGTAAACCGGATGATGAACACCGACCTGCCAACAAACGATAGCGACACCCTTGGAGGACTGGTCTACTCTGTACTGGGGGGAGTGCCCAAGGTTGGCGATCGGATAGTCCTTGACAGAGTCAGAATCACCGTGCTGTCGCTTCTGGGCCGTCGCATCAAGAAAGTAAGAGTTGTCAAAGAGGAATAGCATGGACGCCTTCACTGAACTGGTCGCCGTGGCCAGAGAGGCACGCGACACGGCCTATGCTCCCTACTCCGGGTTCGCAGTGGGCGCGGCTTTGCGCACCAAGTCGGGCAGAGTCTATAGCGGCTCCAATGTGGAGAATGCCTCCTACGGCGTGACTATCTGCGCAGAACGGGTGGCCATATTCAAGGCGGTATCTGCAGGGGAGCGGGAGTTCGAAGCTCTGGCTGTGGTCAGCGAGACGGTTGCTCCCCCCTGCGGGGCCTGCCGTCAGGTACTGGCCGAGTTTGGGCTGGACACGAAGGTGATAATCGCAGGCTTGGACGATAGCCAAGAGGTACATACCGTGCGCGACCTGTTGCCGATTGCTTTCACGCCCACGTTACTGCCTCGGGGCTATTCTGAGAGTGATGGGACCTCCTGAGGTCTCCTCTTCTCGTGGCGGGTAGGCAAGCTGCCGGAGCCTCCCCTGGGAACAGCGGGTGCTCTGAGCCGGGGCGACATGTGGCCGTGGTGGATCTGAAGAAGAAACATCTTGCGCAGATGATCGCTCACGCGCGAGATGAAGCGCCTCTGGAGGCCTGTGGCATCCTTGCGGGCAAGCAGGATCGTGTCGTGGAGGTGTACCGCGCCAGGAATGCGGATTGCAGCCCCTTATCCTATCGCCTGGACCCGGAGGAGCAATACCGGATCTTCCTGGACATCGAGGACAAGGGATTGGACATCCTGGGCATCTATCATTCCCACCCCACTTCGCCAGCCGTTCCTTCCAACGCGGACCTGAAGCAAGCCTATTATCCAGAAGCGACCTACTTTGTGGTATCGCTCGCGGACCCCGCCGAGGCCCAGGTCAGAGCCTTCCGGATCGCCGACGGGCAGGTGACCGAGGAAGAGATGGTGGTGGTTTGACAAGGGCTGCACATGCGGCTACGATGGCCTGAACAAGCTTGTTTGTCAGAGGACACGGAAAACGGAATAAGGGGGCAAGAGGAGTCAGAACTTGCCCCTTTTGGATTCGGAAGGCCAACTGCCCACGTTATAGAACGGTCGTCTGCACTGTGCGTCCGTCTCATGATCTCTTGATGCTGTCGAGAACAGCGCTGCTCAAACCCTCGTGGGCTTAGGATTCGGGTTTGAAGTTCCGGCAGTTTGCCATCACTGTGCCGATTTCGAAAGGCTATTCATGATCAAATATCAACATGGATTCACACTAAGAGGATCGCTGGGGCGAGCAGTTCAGGAATGGCAGTACCTAACTAAGCCTCGTTGGTCGCTGGAAGACGTCGGACAGTTCTGGAGTTCGGTGAGTAATTATGATGACATCAACGAGGATGCCTACACATATCACCGCCGCTTCACGAATTCACTTGAACTGGCAGAAGACCTCATAGGGCGCAACAATCTGACCTTAGACATCCAGTCCCGTACCGGCAGTGGGACCATCTTCTGGGCGGAACAGGGATGCATTCGCAAGAGCAACCTCGTTGATTTCTCGGAGCACATGCTGGCGATTGCTTCTACAAAGCTCTCTGGGGCAGGCATCGAGTTCGAGGCCCACTTGGTGAGGAGTTTTCCCTTGCCTTTTCCCGACGAGACATTCGACCTAGTGCTCTCGTACGAAACGATCGAGCATATTTGGGAGCGAGATACATTCATACGCGAACTGGCCCGTGTGCTCAAAGCTAGACAGTGGATGATCGTCACTTGTCCCAACATACTGTGGGAACCGGCCCACTGGCTTGCCGCAATTGTGAATCTTCACCATAGTGAAGGTCCGCACAGATTCCTGACACGGGGTAGCTTGCTGTCCCTCTTCAGGTCTAACGGCCTCGAGGTCGTACGAGAGAATTCCACAATTATTCTACCCTTTTCGTCTGACATCTCGATTCTGGCGGACCGATCCTTGGAGCGACGACTCCCTGACAGTATCAAGCGTACGATCGCCCTACGACGCAGCTTCGTGCTTCGAAAGGCTGAGTTGTGATCTGGCCACAGGGGTTCATTGACAGACAGGCGTGGCGGCGAAGCTGACGGCACAACTACTAGATCCCTCTGAGTTCCTTCACGAGGCAGTTGCTGAGGGCAAGTAGGGAGAGATCATCTCCGGACCGACGCGCAGAGCAAGTCACATCAAGCTGGAAGCGAATGAAGTCCCATTGAAGACGGAGCATTGAGTCTCACGAGAAGGCTCACTCATCACGTTGTGTCCACCACGATGCTGGACTGTCTTCTTCCCCCTGAGAGCTGCTGATGGATGGCTCCAGTAGGCCCCACCTCGCAGTGAGACCGCTGCTTGATCATGAGGCCAGTGTCTCGTTTGACATGGAGACACCGCCATAGTATGATTGGCCAGGCTGTCTCAACTGACAGTATCCCCGTATCTGACACCAGACCGACACTGGCCGCTAGGCACCAACCACGGAGGCCACCGCAAAGGCTATGGCCATGCAAAGGGACATACCAGGCTTATTGTGGCGCTCTTTCCGCTCCCGCAGGTTGACCCTGGTACTGGTGACCGCCATCGCCCTCGTCGTTTCATTTGGCGCCCTCATACCCCAGATGCCAGACGGCATGGTCATCGGTTCTCGCGAGTATGGCGGTTGGTACGCGGAGATTCAGGGGCGCTACCTACAATGGACTGATCTCCTCGGTGACCTCGGCTTCTTTTCCCTAGATGAGTCGCTTTGGCTAAGGTTGCCATTGGCCCTCCTGATCATCAACCTGGCGGTGTGCGCTGTGGAACAGTTCGAGGCTGTCCTTCGGAGGCCCAGTTGCACTCCAGAGGAATTCGAGCGTGCCTTCAGACGAGCCTCCCAGACCGGAACCTTTATCCTCGCCGGTAAGCCCGGGCCAGCTGTGGCTAACCTGCGTGAGCTCCTGACAAGGCACCGGTACCGAGTCGAGGTTCAGGAAGGCGACGAGGGTTCCCATCTAACTGCCAACCGCTTTTCCTGGACCAGGTGGACGACCTTGGTTGTCCATGGAGGATTGATCTTGGCCATCGTGGGCCTTGCCCTTGGAGGTCGCCTGGCGTGGCGTGAGGAGAAGATCCGCCTCAGCCCTGGTCAAGAGTACCAAGTACAGCATGCTTCCTCGCTGAGCCTACGCCTGGATGATTTTCAAGCAGAACTGTATCCGGATGGCACACCCCGCTCTTATCAGGCCCATCTGACCCTCCTGGAGGACGGGAGCGAGCTGATGACAGGAATGGTCAGTCCGAACGCGCCCCTCAGATATGGCGGCATAGCCTTCTACCAGCTGTCCCACGGGCCGCTTGTCACAATCCGCGGTCTGGATCCGGAGGGCCACCATGTCTCCTTACGAGCTCTCGCCCACGCAACGACGCTTCAGACGGAGGAAACCCTCCAGCTGAGCGATGAAGAAAACGAAGGATATATCGCTGTCCCCGAACCGAACCTGGTCCTGCGCATAGTTCTCCAGTCTCAGCCTCTTTCAGGGGGGCGACATAGGCCTGCACTGCTGGTGCAGGCCTATCGAGGCGGAATGACGGATCTAGTCTTCAGCAAGACGCTATTCGGCTCCTCATCCCTGCAGATAGAAGACAACTCGTACGCGTTCGAGTGGCGACACTATGCGGTGTTGACCGCAACCAGCGATCCGAGCGTCGGCCCCATCTTCCTGGGAGCGGCTTCCTTCCTGGCAGCAGCGACGACCATCATCCACCTACCGCCGCGCCGGGTCTGGGCAGCGGTGACCAGCACTGAAGGGGTGGTGAGAATACAGCTGGTGAGACTTGGGGAGGAGGACAAGGGAGTTGGCGCCAGGGAGTTCGATGCACTGATGGAAGAGATGGACGAGGCCTACCATGGCCAATGAGACCGTTCTCTACTTCGCAGCCAACCTCGTATTATTTGCACTCGTGCTTCTAACCTGGGGTCATCTCTCTCGGAGGCATCGGGTCGCGAGCAGGGTGCTTCGAGGGACGCTGCTGCTGTTTCTGGGTTGCCAGGCAACTGCCCTGCTCTGGTCAGGGGCACGACTTGGGCCCTGGGCGTTTGCGCACCCCTATCTGAGTGCGATGTTCCTGGTGGAGTCTGTCCTCATTGTCTATCTCGTACTCGAGAGGTCGACGACGCGCCGCAGTGTGAACCCCTTCGTTGTCAGCTTGGCCTTCATCATCCACTCATATGGCCTCGTTGTCATCCCACCCCCGGTTGCAGAAGCCCTGAGTATTTCGCCCTTTGCGCGCAGCCCCTGGTATCTCTTCCACTTGCTCAGTGCCCTGGTAGGTTTCAGCGCGTACACCTGCGCTGGTGGGGGTGCTATCGGATACCTTACAGCGACGCTCCCCACTCGAAGCGCGCTGGCCGCTGGACGGCTTTCCCTGCAAGATCGCCAGACGTTCACCCGCAGGGCTCTGGTGATCGTTTTCCCCTGGCTCAGCGCCTCTCTGATGACTCGTGCCCTCTGGACGCAGTTGGCCTGGGGCAGTCACTGGACATGGCATCCCGCTGAGGTCTCTCTGCTCGTTGTGTGGCTGATCCTCACTATGACCCTACACGCACGGTCCATGCCCCGTTGGCAAGGCAGACCCCTGGCCCTTCTCTCGCTCCTGGGATTCACCCTGGCGATGCTGAGCCTGCCCCTGCTCGCACAAGGGCCCGCGCCCACCTGGTAGGGGCGACGATCTCAGGGTCTTTCCCACCTGGGCGCTCCTCCTGCTGGCTGTTATCTTGAGCGGCGAACCACGGTCCCGCGCCCACCTAGTTGCAGACCGGATCTCACGGCCTGATGGCAATCAGAACGGGCTCAGAATGGTGGGAGTTGTCTATCAGTGCACCTCGTCACCCGTCATAGCGCACCTCAACGTCCGGATCGAGACGGGCGCCAGAAATCAGATAACGAGACTGTCTGACGAGCACGTCGTCGTGGCAACGTCTTGTCCTGCCCGGCACCGATCTTACCAGAGCATCAACCCCGTGGCTTCGTCATGAGTTCGTTCAGGGACTGGGCCTTCCAGTGCGGTGATGGAGAACTCGCAGACAAAGGCCACATTCCCCTCTACCAGGTGCCCGCCAAAGCAGCGACCTTTCCTGTCAGCCAAGGTGATGTGACAGTGAAGGAAGACCTCGCCCTCCTTGCGGGATATGTTGCCAACCAAGGAGGCGATCTCCATACCCTCGTCGAAACGAATCTCACCGTGGCTGGCGGTCTCCTGATCGTAGTATCTCACTGCGCCGCGCTGCACCACGCCTAGAGCCTGGATGCTCCCAGCGTTTACCTCATGTTGGACACAGAACTCTGTCAGCCCATGCAGGATGTCATCTCCCATTTCAAGCCGGCCAAGCAGAACTCTCCGTCCGTTAGACGAAAAAGATTTCATCGCCATACCTCTGCAACCACACCATCGGAACTGTATGCCTTCGCTCGCTCATAGCAAGCGGCCCCATCCGCGGCCAAAGTCAGTAGACCCTGTACCATTCGGCCAGGTCTCTCTTGAAGGAACCCTGCTCTCAGGATGAGATGATCTCACCCCCTTCC
>JAUWYD010000245.1 GCA_030616025.1 Chloroflexota bacterium | reverse complement strand
TCCAAGAACCACCTGCTGCCGATTTGCCCGGCGATACTCCGATGCGCCAGCGAGCTCAGGAATTGGCCAAGCGAGTGCGTGCCGGCGAATTGTCACGCTCTGAAGCGACAGCAATGCTGGCAGATGACCTCGCCAAGGAGGACAAATGACGGCCGACGTCAAAGCTCCCCCCAAAGAGGAGGTGCTTAGAGTAGCAGCAGATACCCTCGATCGCTTGTTGAGAGAACTCAGCAGGGAGGAGATGGGCAAACTCACCGCCGCAGGAGGAAGCGAACTTCCACCTCCCCGATGCAAACTTTACGAAGAAGAAGCGAACCTGCTGAGGGAGCACGCCTTCCGGCTAGTTCGCAACCGCAGTCCCCGGGTCAGGGGTGAGGTCAAAGCCCTCTTGGAGAGCCTGCGTCGGAGGATTCAGGAACAAATGGTGCTCCTGGAACCCCACTACCGGGTTGATCAAGAGCGAGATATAAACCTGGCTGGGGAGTATTGGCGCTGCGGCCTCACTCAGGCTGCGCTTGCTCGAGCACTGGACGACGACTGGCAATTTCTAAATCAGTGCGTCGACCGCGAGGAAGCAGCCGAGACCCGCAATCCAAGCGAGAGGCGATGGGAGAGAGAACTCCCCGAAAAGGAGCGCCAGCGCCGTCGACAAATGGCAGCAGCAGGGCTGGGAGACGCACTACACCCAGCCTTTACCGACACAGAGAAGGTAGAGCGCTTTTGTACCCACGGCGTGAGCCTCCTCGCTCAGTGCTGCCCTAGAACGCCACGGCCGGACCCGGTGGTGCACGAGGGAGACGCCGCCAGAATGGCGTCCCGTCATGGCATTCCCCTCGACGAAGCCCGGCGACTGCTATGGCAATCAGAACACCTACTCGAATCGGTACTCTTGGAGGAATCTCCACGAAAAGAGGTGTGATATGGCACAGGACCTGGACGCCTTCGCCGAGATGATGCTGGATGAGGCAGCGGTTCTCGCCCACGCCAGCATCGAGCCCAAGGAGCTGCGGCGCTTGTGGGCCGAAGGAGTAACCGATGTAAAGAAACTCGCCGACCACTTTGGCGTCCCGGAGCAATCTGTCGAGTGGCGCGCCGTCCGGCTAGGACTGAAGAAGCCGCGACCCGGGGTGGACTGGGCTGTTGCCCGGCAGCTCTGGTCTGAAGGGAAGAACGTCAGGGAGATCGCTAACGAGCTCAATACCTCACCTGGCTACGTGGCCACCATCCTGGGGAAACCAGAGGAGGACATAGGTCCCCGCATGCGCCGCATGCAGGTCATGACCCTGGCCCAAAAAGGGTTAACCCAGGTGGAGATCGCCGCAAAGGTGGGCTTGAGTGAAGGCAGAGTCAACGACATTCTCACCGAGGCAGGAAGCCACGGCATGGCAGCCATCGCCGCCCGCCGCAGGCAGGTCCTAGAGATGCACAACGCCGGCATGACCCCAGATGAAATCGCTGAAGGCACCGGCTACAACCACCAGTATGTGGCGACCATCCTGAAGGATTACGGCTTGGAGTCACACACGCGTCCCGGCACGCGGCCTTCCGAGGCTGAGGCCCTGCGGCGCAGGCAGCAGGTGTGGGACCTGGACGATGAGGGACTGTCCCCGAAAGAAATCGCCGAGCGCATCGGAGTGTCCCTTCGCCACGTGTACGACATTATCAGAGCGAAACCAGACCCGGACGTGCGCGGTGGGCAGAGGATTATGCGGGGGCTAGCCCGGAAAGCAGAGGTATCAGTCAAGGACGTCGGCAACTACCTGCGCATGAACGAGCACGAGAGACGGCGTCTCAGGGAGACCGGTATTACCGAGCGCCACCCTGCCTGGACAGAGGAACACTGGCAGGCCGCGGACAAGGAGATAGGCAGTATGAGGCAACGGGAGGAGGCACGGCTGCGCACCGCCCTTGAAGAGGACGCGCGTGAGCTTGAAGCCCCGGAGCAATCACCAATGGGAAGTTCTGGCAGCGGAACTCTCGTGGCGCCGACTGCCCAGGAGCTAGCCGAAGCCCGGCGCTTCTGGGAACGCACCCAGGAGCGAGCCGGTGAAAAGGAGCCCTTCGCGGTTCTACTCAGTGGTGCCATAGAGCGGCGGTATCCCCGGCACACCGAGCGCCAGGTGCGGCTCACGGGGTATATAACCGAACTGCTGGCCCGCCACCCAGCGGGGCGCTTCCCCGCGGGGGAAGCCAAGGAGCTGGCCGAGAAGTGGGGAGTGCCGGAGATCACCAAGTTTGAAGATATCCTCCCGTAGGGACTAATATGCCACTAACCGTAGAATCTGCCCGCTACCAAAGCCCTGAAAATTCTTTGATATCCCCCCTTGAAAGACCTTGACAAACTTTTCGCCATGTGATAGGGTTTTACTGCATGTGATGGCGTGAAGTGGCGTAAAGCCATTATATAATGGGGGCGCTGCAAATAGACGCCTACGCAGTCAGTAAGAGGAAAGGAGGTAAGCACTGTGGCTGGAATCTATGCTAATTTGGCCGCACTCATGGCGAGCCGGACCATGTCGATCAGCCGCACCCCCTTCAACCCCGATATCGTGGTGCTCAAGAGGGCCAGCTTCCCCAAGGGGGAGACCCCCCCTCACTTGGAAAAGTACGCGATCAAGAAGGGTGAGTGCAAGGGTGAGACCGGCACCCAGGTATACAAGGGCAAGCTCGTACCGTCGACCGCAGTCTGTGTAGCTGAGAAGCGCGGCAAGAAGCCGTAGCTCGGCTTGAGCAACCTGGCAAGTAACGGAGGCAGTCTTGACAAAGGCTGCCTTCTCCTTTTATAATCGCCATTGGGTAATGGCATGAATGACGAAATCCAGCTGCAGAAGATCGAGTACTACCGGCAGGTCCGCCCTCCGACCCTGGCACAGTACCTTTATCGAAGAGCCGTCAGGGAAAACATGGCCAAGATAAAAGGCAAGGTTGGGGTGACCGTGAATCCCGAAACAGGGAGACCTATCCCGGAATCGGCACTGGCCGCCAGGGACGCCCTGAAGGGGCTTACCACTGAGGCGATCACTGCGGAGCATCCGGAGTGGGTTGAGGAATACAATGAGAAATATGGACCAAAGGAGAGAGGCTAGCCAGATGTCAGAAGAGAATGAAGCCCAGAGAAAGATATACCTATTGGACGACGAGGAATGCGAACCCTGCGTGGAGGTAAAAGAAGCGCTCAAGGAGGAGATAGCCTCGGGTAAGGTTGAGGTGCTTCAGGTTACCTCGGATGAAGCCCTG
>JAUWYD010000169.1 GCA_030616025.1 Chloroflexota bacterium | reverse complement strand
TGGTATAATGGGATAGATTTGAGCTGGATGGTAGCCGGATATCTTGTCGGCCGGAGAGATGCGGTCTTGTGTCCTTTGTCGGAGAATCCGTTCTTTGTAGCTCCTCGTTCTTCTGCCGCCCAGTGGAGAGTGGCGGCATTTTCTTTGCCAAGCCGCATCTCGGTAAGGGATACTAACTAATGGGTAGTATAAAAGAGACAGGCGATACACCGAAAGAGAAACTGCTGGAGAAGGGTGAAGAGCAAGGCTACATCACTCTGGAGGACATACTTCAAGAGTACCCTCAGGCAGAGCTTCACATTGAAGAGATTAGCGAGGTATATGCCTTGCTCCAACAGGAAGGTATCTCTATCGTCGACGAAGAACGGGACCGTATCTCAGAGATCTTGGCGAAGAAAGTGGAGACCGATGCGGAGGCACAGCGGCGGATCGATCTCGATGACGTAGACGCGGAGAGCGCCATCTCTCTCTATTTCCGTGAGGCCGCTCGACACTCCATACTCACAGCTCAGGAGGAGATAGCTCTCGTCAAGAGGATGAACGCCGGCAGCAAAGCCAAGGACCTATTGGCCCGTGGCCTCTACCGCTCTGAGAGAGCCAAGCGAGCGCGACAGATGAGGGTGCTGGACGGGGAACTCGGGCGCCAGTACTTGATTCGTTCTAACCTACGCCTGGTGATAAGCATCGCCAAGAACTATCGAGGACAAGGGCTCTCCTTCTTGGATCTCATCCAGGAAGGGAATGTGGGACTGATGCGTGCTGTGGACAAGTTTGACTATCGACAGGGCAACAGGTTCAGCACATACGCCACCTGGTGGGTCCGCCAAGCCATAACCCGCGCCCTTTCGTATCAAAGTCGCACCATCCGCCTGCCCGTCCACATGGGGGAGCGACTTCGCAGGGTCAAACAGGTGGCGGGCCAGCTGGAGAAGGAGTTGGGGAGGAAGGCAGGCAGGGAAGAGATAGCCAAGGCCCTCAATCTCAGCCCCGAGCAGATGGAGCGGGTTTTCAGGGCCCCCACCCACACGCTCTCTCTGGAGAAGCCAGTGGGGGAGGAAGGGGAGAGCCAGCTGAGCGAGTTCATCCAGGACGAGGATGTTCCGCCACCGGTGGACGTGGTCTTGGACGCACAACTCAGGGAGCAACTACACGATGCGCTGCAGAAGCTTCCGCCCAGGGAGCGCCGCATCATAGATCTGCGTTTTGGGCTAAGTGATGGCGACCCCAGGACCCTACAGGAGATCGCGGAAGAGTTCGACCTCAGCAGGGAACGCATTCGCCAGATCGAAGGCGAGGTGTTACGCAAGCTACGGCATCCGCACTTCAGCCGAAAGCTCCGAACGTATCTTAGATAAGCCTCACTGCGAGGAATAGGCCTCAGTTGGAGTTTGTTGACACGGAGGACCGTACATGGCGGATAGACTCACTGGCCTGGAGAGGTGGTTCAGCCCCCGAAGGGGATGTGGGTTCATCCAACTGCCTGAGGGCGAGGATGTTATTGTGCACTTCTCGGAGATTCGAGGCGACGGTTTCAAGACTCTGTATGAGGGAGAGGGAGTCGAGTTCACCATGAAGGAAGCCTCCAAAGGCCCTCAAGCTATGGATGTCGTGAGGCTGAATATCTACTCCCCTCTTCATGAGGCAGAGAGCTGAGCGAATTGCCAGGCTCGGTCATGAATCCAAGCTCCGGAGCGGTCTCCCGGGGCTTTTTCTTTGGGATCCTGTGCGGTAGTCTCAGACGCTGGCGCGGCAACTCGGTCAGCACATCATGTGGAGAACCCGCCCGTGTGCCGGAATTCGGCCGAGGATGTACGAAAACCATTTGGTGGATTGTGCCCGTGCGGAGTATGAGGAGGCGATTCATTCTCTCTTCATCCAGACATAGGCGCCAATGCCGAGAACGATTGATTCCGCGCCAATCAGCAAGAGCCAGGATTGAAGCCCGTTGAACCAGAACCTCTCTGGGAAGAGCTGGATGAGTGTGTCGGACCTGGGAAACAGCCAGGAGTCACCCACAAAAAGGAGGTGGTGGAACTCGACAAAGAACCAGCGGAACTGAAGAGGAACCGCTATGAGGGCAGAGATGCACAGGGCAGGAGCTACCAGCGAAGTGATGAGCAGATAGAAAGGGATTCGCGTTCTGGTTTCCTTCTGGCTCAGCAAGATGCCAAGGGATCCGGCCGTCAGCAAACCCAGTACGATGTCCAGTCTGGCCGCTTGACCCAGTAGGACCTTGACGTCGACCATGTGGGTGAGCTCTCGCTCGTTGAACAAGGGTAGTCCATCATCGTCTGATAGATTTGCCAAATACTCGATGCCTTCCCTCGAGACTAGGTAGTGCGCAGCGGCCTCGGCGAAAGATTGCCTCTCTTCCGGAGAGAACCTGCTGGAGGGTGGTACGTCTGGTCTGGCATACTGAACACGCAAGAAGGGCGACGAGATGAGAGGGAACATCGTGGTCAGGGCCAGGAACCACGGGGTGACAACGATCATCACGATGGCGCAGATCCTCAGGAGTATCTTCTTCGCTGCCACTGTCTACTCTCCTTCTAGCAAGTATCTGAATATGATCAGGTGCGTCAAGTGCTCCACAGGAGCCCGGTCATCGGTGAGGACAAGGCCTTGACCTTGGAAGTCCCTCACTCTCCCCCTTGACCGTTCTGCCAGCTCAAGCAGCCAACTGTTCGAAATACTGTCAAGTCTGGCGTGGAGACTTTCCAGGCTTGTCTCTTGTTCGGTACCGATAACCAGACTGTTACTGTCGCCGGGCACATCGAGGATGAAGACTGTATCGAATACCTGGTCCATGGTGGCGGCCAGGACATCCACCAGACGGAAATCGCTGGCGGTTCGGCCAACGTTAATGACAACAACTCCTCCGGAGTTCAGATGCTCGAGGGCCAGATCGAAGAATTCTCTGGTCGCAAGATGAAACGGGATGTAGGGCTGCCGATACGCATCCGCAATAATGATGTCATACTTGCTGTCGCTTTGGGCCAGGAAATAGCGGCCATCCTGAATAATCACGTTCAGATTTGGCTCATTCATATCGAAGAAACGACGCCCTACCTCCACGATTTCAGGGTCAATCTCCACGCCATCTATGGGTATGGATCCATAGATGATTGTGTACTCTTTGGCTACGGTGCCGGCTGCGAGGCCGATGATACACAGGCTCTCTATCTCTTCAGGTCCGGGCAGGGTGCCAAAATAGGGCGCTAGCAAGAAGTAGTCCCAGATGCCTCCACTCAGCACATGACCTGACCAGTATACCGAGTGGATGGCCTGTCCCTCGTTCAACATCAAGACTCGTCTGCTGTCTCGGTCGACGACCTGGATGTAGTTGTAGGCAGATTCAACCTCGTGCACCAATCCCTCCGTGTCTTTCACGAGACCGCCGGGGAAGAGAACGTGGAGGAGAACAATCAGGACCGGCAGCACCACATATAATCGGGCTCGCGACCCCACGGTAGCGAAGAGGCTGACCACGGAAGCTCCGAGCAGGCTCAAGGACCAGACCAGGAAGGTTGTCCGAGTGCCCACGAGAGGGATCAAGACCAAAGTGGGCAGGAACGTGCCCAAGATGCTGCCCAACGTGGACAAGGCATAGATGGTGCCCGCCGTATGACCACTGGAGGCGACAGACTGCGATTGCAGACGAACAGCAAAGGGTGAGACGCAGCCCAGAAGGATAACGGGAACTGTGAAGAGGAGTAACATAGCAAAGAAGGAACCCACAATGATGCCTATCGAGTAGCTCTCAAAGCCAAAGGTCGGGTAGCTCAGCACAGGTCGGGAGAGGAAAGGGATGAGCCCAATGGAAAAGCCGGCCCAGGCGGTCAGTTGGTAAAGCAGTTCACCACGCGGATACCGGTCTGCTAGACGTCCCCCCACGTAGTAGCCCACACTCAGATAGATCATCATCAAACCTATCAGGTTGGCCCAGATGAGCTGTGAATCACCGAAATAGGGGGAGAGACGGCGAGAGGCAGACATCTCCACACCCAGGACGGTCATGCCACTGAGGAATACCACGGGGAGCAAGAAATGGTCCTTGCGGAGTGGCGTTTCTCGGTGGGGCATAGTGGTTGGATTATATGCCAATCCGATGGGTCAGAGCAAAGCCAGGTTGACCCCA
>JAUWYD010000108.1 GCA_030616025.1 Chloroflexota bacterium | reverse complement strand
CCCCAGCAGGGCATCCAGGCTGAGCAGGCTATACTTCGATTGAGCCGCTCCTTTCACCTCTTGCGGAGTAGTCAGTGCACTGGCCCGGCTCTGCCACGGCCTGTCTTCGGTCATAGTGACGGCCAGGGCCCCTTTGATCTGCCCTTCTTCCAGCAGGTGGGTCAGGAGAGCCGTGACCACTCCACCTGAAGACCCGCGCTCCCTGATCTCTCTTGAGCTGGCGCGGCCGACCCCTAGGAGACGGTAGTAGCCAAGAAGCGGATCTCTCGAGGCACCACCCAGATAGGTTCTGCTCAGGGTGTCGAAGTCCAACTCTCTTCCTGGGCAAAAACGATAGCAGAGGCCGCAACTGATGCACTCGCCCTCAAGGCAAACTCGCTCTCCCTCCACGGCCAGTACGCCGACAGGGCAGATGCTGATGCAAGCTCCGCAGAGCGTACATACCCTGGCGTCTATGTCGTCGAAGCTGTGTCGGGCTTGTTCTCTACCCAAGACCGTCCCTAGATCTTGCTTTTCTTCTGTATCATGTCCGCGATCATGGCCACTACGGTGATCTGAAGAGCGGCCATCGTGAGGGTTATCACCGTGATGTCCATCACCCGACCCTGGATGAGTAAGCTGTACACCGCGATGATGACTGCCAACAAGAGCAGTACGCAACTGATCGGAAGTAGGACCTTCAGAGGATTGAAGTACATGATCGTGCGCAGTATCAGCTGCACAAAGTTGAGTGTATCTTGTATGGGGCTGATCTTCGATTTGCCCGCTCGCTTGTGATACTGAATCGGCACGAACTTGACGAGATAGTGATCGCTCAGGAATGCGATGGTGATGGTGATGGTGAGGGAGAACCTGGAGGGCAGGATATTGAAATAGCTGAGGGCGACATCTCTTCTGAACACCCGAAGACCAGAGTTCAGGTCCGGTATGTTGGTCTCGGCGAGATACTCGGCCAGTCTGGCAATGAACCACTTGGCCGGCCTCCTCACGAGAGGGACATCTGCGCCGGTTCTGGCACCAATGACCATATCATACTCATCGCTTTCCTCAACGAGCACGGGTATGGCGCTGGGAGGGTACGTGCCATCAGCATCGATGATGGCTATCCAGTCGTGACATGCCTGGCGGATGCCGGTCTTGATGGCAGCGCCGTACCCTCTATTGCTGTGATGTTGAATAAGCCGCACGCCTTGTTGCTGCCGAACCAGCCCGGCAGTCGCGTCGGTGGAACCATCATCTACGACGATGATTTCATACGGCATGTCTAGCTGGGTCATCACCCTGTTGAGCTGGGTCAAGGTGCTCCCTATGCCTTTTTCCTCGTTAAAGGCGGGGATGACGATACTGACCGGCGGCATAATGCACCTCCACTGGTGTCATCAGGTAATTGGGCCTCTCGAAGGACTTGGTAGATGGCACGTTTGTGTCCTCGGGCATCGGCGAGGTGGAACATGCCACGACATGGCATGCTGGTCGATGCGCACCTCAATAGCTTATCTCATATATCGCATACAGTCCAGGGTCCACATATATCGGTTTCAGATATCGGTCTCTGAATTGCCGGAAGAGTTGGCGGTGTTCTGCGGTGAATGGCGAGTTGTCGCTCTGCACATCCAACCACCGTTGGTTGACCAGGATGTGCGATTCTCTATCCCGCAGCAAAGCTTGCGCGATTGCATCCACGTCTCCGTGGTCTGACGCTAGTTGGGAGAATTGATCGAACACCACGTCGGGCTTGCACCGATCTTCACAGTAGTAGCTACGAGGTTCCCAGAAGAAGAGTACCTGCGCTGATGCCGGCAGGTTGGCATTGATGTAGTCGAGGGCCTCATAGTGTCCATCAGGCAAGTGTCTCCTGAGGAAGTCTTCTCTACTTTCCATGCCCGCTGCGAACGGCAAGGGGGCGTACGCCACGAAAGTCAGACACTGGGAGACCATGTTGGCCGACAGGCCAAGGCCGATGGCCATCATTACGAAACGTTGTAGGGAGAAGGCCTTGCGATCCAGTTGGCTCAGGCTTTCCACCACGTACGCCGCCAGGATAGACAGAGGTGCGAAACAAGGTAGCAGTATCCTCGTACGTAGGACAAAGGTTGAGTAGGTGGCAGCTCCGGCCGCTATCCAAAGGACGTAGGTCGTCAGCGCAAAGATGGTCAGCGGCGCTAGCATTCGGTGATTTCTGCGCACGAAAAGGATCAGGGGGAGCAGTGCCAGAAAGTAGGGAGAGATGGTGGCGTCGAAGGCCTCGGTGCCTTGGGTCCCTAGGACCGTAATGTCCCAAGGGAGGACGAGTAAGTCAAGTGGAGACATCCTCATCCCAATGGAGGTCAGCCACTCGTTCCGCAGATCATTCCAGTTGCGGCCACCGAAGAAGTATGGATATACAGGGTTCCCGGTGTAGACGGCGTTCTTGTAGTACCAGGGGCTCGCGACGGCTACGGCGATGAGCACCAAAGTCAGCAGAGCGATGACAGGTTGTCGGAAACTCGTTCGTTGCCTGAGGAATCTCCACAAGATCAGTGCTGAAGAAACTACCAGAATCGTCACGCCAGTGTATTTGACGGACATTGCCATTCCGCTGAAAATCCCTGCGAGGAGTAGCCAGCGCCTTTCGGTACGGGCGTCGAACCAGTTCATCAGGGCGAAGAATGCCATGAATTCGTAGAACGCCAGGGCCAGGTCCACGTAAGCCCAGGTAGCGATTATCACCGCACTAGGGATGGATGCGAACAACACCGACGCTAGCAGAGGCACTTGCCCAGTGAAGTGCTTGCGGGAGAAGGAGTAGATTGCGAGGGCGGTGAGGGCTCCGTAGGTCAGATGGATCAGGTGTGCTAGGATGTCTCCTTTTAGAAGGATCGAACACGTGAACAGCATCTCCGTCAGAGCAGGGAAGTTGAGGTGGAAGTTGTCTTGTACCCACACCACGCGGCCTTCATCGGCGTACGTCTTTGGCCCTGTCAAATGATAGACCAGAGCGTCCCATTCGGCTGGAGGAGTCAAGGCCGAGACAAGTGCGAAGAAGAAGGTTAGGCACAGAAAGGACGTTAGTAGGAGGGAGAGCTTCGAGGTGTGCTTCCATTCCCGTGCCTGTTTGACGTTGCGTAGAATAGCCCTGATGTCTCCGATGTGGATGACCAGCAGCAGCACGAAGAGGACCCAGAATACCCAGCGGTTGAGCAGCCCAATCGTGCCCAGGAGGAGTGTGCCAAGTGAGAGTATTCCTAGACCAAGACCTGTGCTGAAAAGGAGCTCTTCCAGAGGACGAGTCTGTGCACCGCGTCCCAGGAAACGCCTGCCCAAGGCCGCAGCGAGCAGCAGGAGCGCCGTCCATATCGCCAGGTCAGCGACACGGTCCAGGACAGCCAAGACGGTCGCGCCCGTGAAGGGTTTGTGGACCGTGTAGTAGCCGAGGTACACAGCAAATGTCCAGAGTATGGATAGCACAGCAACAAGCAACCACTTCGCGGATCGACCGTTCACTGGTCTCTGTCCATCATCTTCTTTCATGTCTATTCAAGCCTCAATCGTCGGTCACCAAAGACTGGCCTGTCTTCTTACCCGGTGACCGTAACTGGCCAACAGGAATGCTCGATGCCCGACCGTTGTGTCTCTGGTTCCACCACAGCATCGCCAGAGTGACCAGAGGCAATGGAGCGGCCATGATGGCGTGTTCGCCATTTCGCAGCCAAAAGGTTGACAGAAAGAGTACCCACGGTCCCAGGGCTAGGATCAGAGGCAATGACATGGCAGCCAACCGATTCCTACCCCATCGGCAGAGCAAATACGTGAGCGGTAGTAGCAGCAGCACCTGATTGGTGGTGCCGGTCTGAACAGGAACAAGAAGGCTCACGATGATGGTAATGAAGAGGGCTCGACAAGCATCAACGTGGCCCCTGAACATCTGGATCCACACGTAGACAAGATACCCGACTAGCGCGAGGGAGGCGAGCAATGTGGCCCAGGGAAAGAGTTGAGGTGGAGATACATAACCTATGAGGGCGCCCAGGGGCGATCTGCCTTCCCTGTAGATACTGGTATAGGCCTGGTACCGGCTCAGGCCAGTGACGAAGGAAGCAAGCCAGCTGGGCAGTACAAGGGAACTAAGGATAAGCAAGATTGCCATGACAGCTAGGAAACCGGCCAGCATCTTGTACCTTCTCCATCTGAGTCCAGCAAGAAGGAGGAAGGGAATGACCAAGAAGACCATTTGGGGCTTGACGGTAGCCAGCGCTAAGGAGCATCCGGCGAGGAAGGGGTGCCCTCTCTCCATAGCCCAAAGGGCTAAGGCCAGCAGGGCCAGGACAATTATGCTGAACTGGCCGAGGATTATGCTACGAGCGGTGGGATAGAAGAACAGGAACCATAGGGACAGCATCGTGAGCCCGGCGAGAGAGAGTTTCCACTCAAGCGTGCGCAAGATGACGATTACCGTGGCTAAAACGGAGAGAATCAAGGTGCTCATCCAAAGGGCTTGGGCCTGCGGGTATGAGAAGAGGGAAAAAGGAAGGACGAGAAGAGAGACATAAAGGGGGTAGGCGAAGGCCACCTGATCCTCGTCGTCTCTGGCCAGCCGTCCGTACATAGCCATTTGTATCTCAAGGGTTACCTCGTCCGAGTAGGGATCTCTTCCCTCCACAATCAGGGCTCTCGTTCCCCTCCAGCGAGGATAGAAGTCGTTTCCGCTGGGGATCTGAGAGGTGAAGATCGAATAGGCTGCGTAGGCGAGGAGGAGATAGACGACGGCAATGAAGGGTATGGCCCGAGCCGCTCCGCCCAACCACGCAATAAGGTTCTTTGGAAAAACCTGGCCCACATTGATCTCCTTGCCCCCCGATGCTCACTGCTATCGAGAGGCCATCATCTCGAAAGGCCTTCGTCCAACTGCCTTCGAAATGTGGGTTCATGGAACGCGGCTAGCAACCGGCACGGGTCGCCAACTCGCTGTGATTGGCCCGCCTGTCGGTACGCGACGGGACAGTGGAAGTGGGTGTCAACCGGTATCGTTGCTAGTCGGCTGTCTTCGATACATGGCTCAGGCATCACCAAATGGTAGAGCAGAGCGTCCCGTGGCCAATATCCACTTCAGGCGGTTCTCATTCATATCCGTATGCTGCTTCTCTGCTCTTAGGAACCTTGG
>JAUWYD010000173.1 GCA_030616025.1 Chloroflexota bacterium | reverse complement strand
CACAGCGTTCTCTTTGACGAGCACCTGCTGGTCGAAGGACTCGGACAGCCCATACTGGTTGGCCCGAGCGTCGCAATAGACGCACCCGTGTGAGCATCCCCGGTAGGGGTTGAGAGTGTAGCGGCCCCAGAACCAGTCGTCCACGTGACGCAGCTTATTGACCATGGATTTGGCTTCGTAGGACTGGTGCTGGGTCTTCATTTGCGGACCTGGGGGACGAACTTATGTTCTATAATAGCACGAAGGATCGGACTTGGCAAGGCTGGTCGGGGCTAGGACTGGACAAGGCACGCATCATGGGCCAGAGTCCGTCTATTGCACAGCAAACGCAGGAGAAGGGTCAGGCTCTTGGCGCCTGATCGAAGATCTCTCTCAGCGCACTCATGACCTCGGGCTGAACATCCGACTGCTGTGATGCCCTGCGAATGTGACTCTTCAGCTTCCGCAAAGGCAGGACCGGCACGGAGGAGGCTGTCACCTCAAGGCGCGCCTCTGGATTGACGAAAACAACTAGCCCTTGGACATCCACTTCGAGTTCAGGGCTGTGCTGCTCTACGTATTTCTGGACCCTCTTCACTTGCCGTTGCGTTTCCTTGGTAGGGTTGCCCAGAGATTCCTCAGTGAAGAAACGCAGGAGTCGGCGCAGGCTCAAGTCTCGCACCCATTTGTCTTTGAAGGAGCGAATCCTCCCGTCCACCTCCCTCAGGACCAAGACGAAGAGGCCGTGAGGCGTCAGGAGGACGTGGTCCCCGGGCAAGACGTGGCTGTAAAGATGATACCGGTCATCAAAGCCTGCCAAGGCGTCCACTAATTGCAGTATGAACCGTGGTTCGCGAGCCGCCTGCTCCACGCCGCGGTTGCCTACGGTGTACATGACCACACCCAAGGCGATGAGTAAGAGGGATATCAGCTTCCACGGCGTGAAGGACGCGATCAAGCCCCCGAATACCATGACCAAGGCCATGAAGATGGCTACCTGGCCTACCCTGCCTCCTCGAGCTATCAGCTCCTCATCGCTGGTCGTGCGCATGATCTCACCCTTTCTCCTTGCGTATCGGTGGTTGACTGCCACCCACCGTCGTCGGTATCGTCCTGTCTGGTGGCGCTCCTTCGGTCGCCTGTGTCATTCACCGGCTGTGCGGGACTCTAGACCAGGCCAAAGTACCAGCCGATTATCTCTTGCCCAAAGACAAGAATGGCTAGCCCTCCCACTACCAGGAAGACGCCATAGGGGATGTAACTTCGAAGCCTCTTTGTCCTGCTGAGGACCAGAACCAGTGAGACCAGACCCCCCAGGGAAACGGCGATGAGGAGGGCGAAGATGACTTCAGGGAAACCGGTGATTAGACCGATGAAGGCGGCCAGATTGGCGTCCCCTCTGCCCATAGCTGTTCTCTTGAAGACGAGCTTGCCCATAATCGACACCAAGTAAAAGAAGGCAAAGGCAAGGGCACCACCCACCAGCGCACGTCGCACACCCATTCCTGGGTAGAAGAAACTGCCGAGGATGGCTATCCCGATGGCGGGGAAGATCACCACGCGCAGGATAAGGCGGTGCTCCAGATCTATGACGAAGACCAGAAAAAGTACACAGGTGTACACAGTGAGCAAGATCAACCTCAGTGAGGGGCCGTATCGTAGCCAGAAGAAAGCGAAGGTGAGCGCCGTCACCAGTTCCAATACCGGTCTGCGCCAGGGATGGGGGGCGATGCAGTGGCGACACCTTCCCCGCAGCAGGAGAAAGCTGAGCAGCGAGATATTGTCCACCAAAGCCGACTCTGTCTGGCAGTAGGGGCAGCGAGCCAGGTTGAGGATCCCGTGGCGCTGGGGAAGATTATCGGCGGCAAGATTCAAGAAGGCACCACTCAGCAAACCCAACAAGGCATACAACAAGACCACACGACGCTCCACAGGTTCGAAGTGAAGTCAATTATACCACAGGGATTTGACAAGAAACAAAGGGCAACTATACAATAAGGTGAATATCCACCGCAGGGACGGCGGATTTCTGCCTACGCCCAACTGGTCAAGCGCAAGGTTTGGTAGAAATGCCTCGCTACGACAGGCTCAGCATACTGGTAAGTCTGATCCTCTTCGGACTCGTTATCTCGCAGGTCATCGAGCTCCCGACCAGGACCGTCTCCTTCGTCGCTCTTGGGGTTCCTACGACCGTTTATCTGTCCAGCCGCTGGCTAATCGGCGCTCTACTGGTGATTCTTACCGGGGCAGGCACGGACTCGATCGTCCGCTCTCACCCGGAGGCTCGCGATGCAGTCTGGGAGTATGGCTTCTCCTTCTGGGGAGTGCCCTGCGCCGTTACCCTCCTTTCGCTGTTCCTCCTGCCACTGTCCCCAGACAAGCTCTTCTGGCTGGGAGGGTTGGCCCTGACCGGACTCCTTCTGTCCCTGATCATCATCGCACAGTACCATACCATTGACGAGCGCGGTCGTTACTACGGCGTCGCTCGCTGGGGCCTGAATCTGGCGGTTTACTTCAGCATCTTCCTCTTCAGCGCTGCGATCTATGGAGCGCGAGCGCGGAGCCTCTTGTCAGCAACGGCGATCTTGGTCCTGGGTGCCATCCTAGCCGCGGAACTGTTGCGCGGCAAAGCGTCCAGGCAGGCAATGAGACGCGCATGGCTCTACTCCCTGATTGTGGGGATCCTCTTGGGTGAGGTCGCCTGGGCACTGAACCACTTGAGTCTTGGCCAAGCAGCAGGGGGCGTATTCCTGCTCCTCGTCTTCTACGTCTTGAGTGGACTGGCCAAGCAGCATCTAAGAGGCCGGCTCGTCCGACGTGTGCTGTTTGAGTTTGCCATCGTATCACTTCTGGGATTGGGGTTACTCCGTATGGTCTGATTTCGAAGACAGGCTTGCGTGAGGAGGTGGAGGGGAAATGGTGTGGTTGCAACGGATGGAAGAGGAAGCCAGAGAGATTCGCATGCCGGAGGAGTGGGGAGGTGTAGTGCCCTCGCCTGTCTTCCTCGATGAGGCGCGCAGAATAGTTGAGGAAGGGGAAAAGCAAGGTCTCATCTTGCGAGCCATGGGAGGAGTGGGAATAAGACTGGACACACTAGGGCATGAAGAACTGGGGCAACGGTTGGCCAGATTGGGTGAAGGCGAGCAGGAGTTCACTGATCTGGATTTCGTCTCCTACAAGAAGCACCGCAAGCAGATGCAAGGCTTCTTCGAGAGCCTCGGCTACAGCAAGAGGAGGGCCACCCTGTCGTCAGCGGCTTCGGAGAGGCAGATCTACTTCCATGAAAACGACTGGTTCTTCGTGGACGTGTTTTTTGACAAGCTCATGGTAGCCAACCACCGCTTGGACTTTCGGGGCCGACTGGAGCTGAATCCTCTCACTTTGAGTCCCACCGATCTGCTGCTCGAGAAGCTGCAGATAGTTCGGCTCAGCGAGAAGGACTTCAAGGACACTCTAATGCTCCTCTTCGCCCACGAATTGGTGGAAGAAGACACAGAGGACACCATCAACGCCTCGTACATAGCAACTTTGCTCTCCAAGGACTGGGGCTTCTGGTACACGCTCACCACCAACCTCAAGGGAATCATGGATCTATTGCCTACCGTAGAAGCTCTGTCAGACGACGAAAGGCGAATCATCGCGAGCAGGGTAGACGAGCTACTGGCTCACATCGATGCGCAGCCGAAGAGCATGGGCTGGAAAGCGCGCTCCAAGATTGGGCCCAGGAAGAGGTGGTATGAGCCGGTGGAGACCGAAGATACCGTAGGGGACTTCGGCATCTGGCGCATGAGGACCGAACAACGGAAAGAGTAGAGCCTCGAAGATCTCGCACCTCAGGGCGGACCTTCGAAGTAGTCAACCATCTGGTTGATCAGAGCCGCGCGCTGGTTGTGCTCCTTCAAGTCAAGCCGAGTATCCAATCAGCGCGCGCAGTAGAGCGAGGCCCCCAGTGAGCCAAGTCGCAGGGAAGAAGCCCGTTCTCCGTAGGTCAGCATTCCTCCAGGCAGAGGGAGGTTCTTCGCCGCTCTGTCCCCCGGCTCGGGCTTGGACGGTAGTTCGCCAACCGAAACCACTAGCCGTCCGAAATGAGGGCTCCAGG
>JAUWYD010000140.1 GCA_030616025.1 Chloroflexota bacterium | reverse complement strand
CAGGCTGAAGGCCTGCTCTGTAATAGCCGGGGGCAAGCGTAGCGCCGCCCCCTGGGGGAGGACGACGGCGAGTGTGCCCGTTAGGGCACCGCCGTTGTTCGGGGGGGCTTGTGCCCCCCCGGTGTGCGACGCCCTCCGGGGCGAAGCTCGCCCCAACCCCGTACGACGGTGCGCGCTTGCCCGCCAGGGCAATGGGGGAAGTCAGAGGGGGGGCTTGCCCCCCCTCTGGGGGCGGGCTTTTCGCCCCTTCGGGGTTTGGCGGCGGATCGGGCAGGATGCTAGCGACCGGTAGAATTAGTGGGGCCCATAGAGGTGCGGTGAGGGAGAGGTGAGGGTTCAGTGAAACGCGTAAAGCTTGGCTCACGAGTAACGGCGGCGAGTACGTCGGCAGGAAAGGCCCGCAAGAGTAGGTGTTCATCTTCTGCGCAGTCCTTGCCGGACTTATGGACTATGTAGAAGTAGGTGCGGCAAGAGGCACAGGTGAGCCAACCGATGGGTGTGTAGCCAAGATCAACGATTTGTTGCAAAGTCCAGATATCACGCAGCACGGTCTTCCTCCTTTCTTTCGAGAGTTGGTGCCTGCTCCCGGCAGGCCCAGCAAGTTCATGGGCCGTTCATGAGTTGTGGTTCACCAGTCCACAGAGCAAGTGACGCGCCACATTCGATCGCAGCATCAAGAATGTTCATCCAGCGGTAGCTAAAGTTTGGAGATTTGGCGGGGTGGGGAGACAAACAGTTTGATGGATAACGATCCGGGAAGTGCCTGGAGTAGGTTACCTTCCCCGCCGGACGCTTAGCAACGTACTTGGCGACATAGGTTGAAAGGTGACGGACATTCTCCACTTTTCGGATATCCACTACATAGGCACCCCGACTAGCAGTTTTCCACGCCTGGCTTAGAATCTTTTGAGGGATAAAGGGCGAAAGCACGACCAGATGAAGGTGTATACGGCCCTTCTTGGTGTACTCCGGGAAGCGAGCATACTCGAACGTCTGAAAACGGCGGCGCATAGCTTGAGCTAGATGTTGAAGGGAACGTATGACAAAGCGTTTGTCAACGTCTTTACTATAGGTGAGAGTGACCAGACGGAGCGGTAGCTTCGATTCGGCGGCAATGTGGTAAGCGTAGGTCAAGCGGCCCCTGGTGATCATTAGCTTGAGTGGCCTACAACTTTCACAGTTCCACCGATGGCATAGAAGGGGTATCCATCGGACATTATTGTGAGGACATTCTTGGCGTAGCCACCCACCGCAAGGAGTGACGAAAGGGGCACGTGGTGGAGAAGAAGAAGCTTTGTGTGGATTAGGCGTACTACGTATCAAGTGAAGGCCCCCAGTGAGTAAACGGTTAGGAAGGCTTGACACCGGGGGCCTTCTATGCGGGTTGCCCTGACGAACACCCTCCCCTGGAGGGGCCTGGTAGAAATGCTCGGTTTCTGAGCGTGCGACTCATTCCCTATCCCTCCCTGCCAGGGGGCGATGTTCGTGTTAGGCATAAAAAAGCCTTTCCATCAACCGTATACTAGGTTCAGAGTATCACATACTGGTAAAGAAGTCAACACCCTAAAAGAAGGTGCTCAGGGATAGAAGCACATATCTTAAGGCCTTTAACCCCCCCTGGGGGTGGTCTGGGGGGTACCGGCGCGGCTTTTTGGGGCTAGAGAACAAGCGCGCGGGCGTAGAGTTGTGGTTGATGGGTGACAGCAAGCTCCCAGAGGCAGGAAAACGTGACGTCTTCATGGAGCATGGCAGAGAGAGTAATAGCGTTGACTACCTGGAGAACGAGCGGGGGGTCCCAGGGCCCACCGGTGGGGTGGTAGATCCACGTAGGTCTGTTAAGGTCTCCGCGGTAGACGATGCCCCAAAGGAAAGGCGGGGCTTGAGTAGAGATCATATTGGCAAACTCGGCATCGTATTCGGGAAGCGTCGCGTCAATGGTGTCTGGGGGAGTGCCATAATTGTGCCAGAGCTTGAGGTATCGAGAGCAGGCGGCGACGTGGGGAACGCCGCCAGTGGGCATGATGGAATGGAGGTTAAGCGCACCCGCCCCGGTGCGTATGACAGTAGGAGCGGCGGGACCCGCAGGGGGATTCCAGGAGCCGTATCTAATCTTGCCCCCGGTGTCTACGGCTATGTAGTGCATGACGTCGGTGGGGGGATTTGTCCACAGAGAGGGGCTTCGTAGGCCATAGGGATAAGCTGAGATAAGCTGAACAGCGTCGCCCCAGAGGCCACCGATGCGGCGCCGGCCAAAGAGGCGGTTGACCCAGCCTACGCGGTTCATGTAAGCGATGGTTGGGCCGTGGTAAGAATTGACAGTGATACAGACTTGCCGGCCGCCGGACGTCCTTGTCTCAGAGTCGCAGACGTACTGTTCAATGGCCCAGTACCCGGTGGCTGCGTTGAATGTGTAGTATTTGATTTGGTGCGGGGGGCCTCCTGGAAGAAGTTGGTAGGCGGCTACATGGATGAGGCCGGTAGAGAGGTCAAGGCGCATATCAGCGTCATCGAAAGCACCAGGGGCACCGAGAGGTTCGTTGTCGGGGTCGAGACGGTAGGGAATGTCGTCAATGATGGCCCACATAGTGAGTCGGTCGGAAGTGGCGATGAAGACAAAATATCGGTCAATGTACCAGGCAACGTAGTGGTTGCCAGTTCTGATGATAGGGTCGGTGATGGGGATGGTGATGGGGCCGATACCGGGAGGCCCTACGACGCCCTCAAAGTGCTGGCTGAAGATGGCGGTGTTGCTGATTGCGGGGACCGCCGACTCGGTGGCCCAGAAGTACCACCAACGGGTTTGGCAAACATACCAGTCGGGGATTAGGATGGTGTGAGTTAGGGTATCCCCTGGCTCCTCCTGCTCGATATCACAATACTCGACGAAACACCAGTCTGGCTCCTCCATCTTGGCGAGGCCACGCTTGAAGGCGGTGCGCTTGTGGAGTATGGGTTCAACACTAGTATGGCGGCAGTACATATGGACGGCTACGTCGGTGGTTATCTCCAGCTTTTTGGTAGTGCCGACCCACGAGTGCTGGTAGGCTGTGATCATCCATCTAGTAGTTGATGCCACCGATGTACGCCCTCATGTGGAGTTCTATGGCTCGGAAGCCTATGCCGGCGACCTGGCTTTCGTAGGCTTGGCGTACTTCGGCCGGCAGATTTTTCCAAGTGCTAGAGGCATAAGCAAAGACAGTAGTAGTGGCGATCTCGGCCGGCGATCTCCATCTGGGCTTATGACGGGGCCACGTGCGGCAGCAAGGGATACCTTTCCAGAGATAGAAGTCAAGGGTTCCCTTGAGGCCGCTGATGATTGCAACGTTGGGCATTTTGTCTAGGACTGCCACGGGCAACACTCGCTGGGCTTTGAGTAGGGTAAACACCGTGCTTGACATGGTGCCTGCCTGGTGGGTAGGAATGTTTACGAGATAGGAGTTTCGGCGGGGGGCAGGATTTTAATCCGCGCCCCCCGACGAAAGGTCGCTGAGGTTGGCGAGAAAGACGAACCAACCTATGCGGGCTCGGTCTTTTGCTGATAGATGCCGGTCCGACCGTAGTCGGTACCGCTGGCGCCGTGAACGATGTAGAAGTAATAGAGCGTGTCACCGACGAGGCTACCGATGGTTTTGCCCCAGTTACCAGCACCGAGGTTGTCGAGGACGGTGGTAGTGGGCATGAAAGTCTTGGAAGTGCCCATATGGACAGTTGGGTCGGCACCTGGGGCGGGACAGTTGCACTCGACCTCAAAGTCAGTCTCGTGGGGGTTAGCGCTAGTGACGGCCTTGATGCGCTGCCAGGCATTGGTTAGGATGCCCTCTTTGACGTGGGTGCGGATCATGGCATTGAAGCCAGACATGATATCTGCCAGAACACCGGCATAGCGGTTCCAGGCGATGCGGTCAGAGGCAGAGTAGAGAGCACCGTGCCATTCAGCGACGGCTGCGGTCATGAAGGCGCGCTGGGTTTGCTGGTCAGCGCTCTTGGGATTGGTGGGGATGACGTAGGTACGGACGGCGTTGATGCCCTTCCAGGGGAAGTACACGAGCGCCTTGCCCAGTTGCTGGGAAGCTCCGAGAGAGAATAGTGGGCCTTTCAGTTTTGCCATTGGGTGATCCTCCTTTGGGTTAGATTTGTTAAGGGAATGTTAAGGTTCTTTGGTCAGTTTGTCAAGCGGCAGCCTCCCCGGAAGAAAAAAAGCCCGCCCCTAGCGTTCCTTGCACGCAGAGAAAGAGGACTCAACGGCGGACGACCCCGTCCCTTGAGGGACGGGGTCCCGCCGCAAGGAAACCCAGAGACAGGCAAAATAGCGCCAGTTTAACGTTCAGTACAAGGGAGGTAGAAGCCACACGAGGCCGAGATAACGTTACAAGACGTGCCAGTAGCCGGTCACCAACCGACACTTTGAGAGATACCCGCGGCCCCGCCCGCGCGGGCGAAGCCCGGGCCTAGCCAGCGAGGGCCGTAAGCCGCGGCGAACCAGGGCTGGCGGAAGGGGGCGAGCGCAGCGACGCCCCCGAAAAGGGCGCCGCCGCGAGCCGCGGCAGGCGCGAGCGCCAGACGGGGC
>JAUWYD010000202.1 GCA_030616025.1 Chloroflexota bacterium | reverse complement strand
CTGCCCCAGGCTGATGAGAAGATGGTCACCCTGGCCAGGAGTTGCGAGGCTGTCGTGGGTGAGACATATCCCCCCATCCTGGCCAAGGTGGAGGGGATCATTGAGGGAGGCAAGTTGGATGCCCGGGACTTCAAAGCCTTCTTCTACGCCAGGGACGCTTTCCCCCACATGGGTTGCACGAACCTGGCCGTAATGCCTTCCTACACGAGGAACGGTTCCCTCATCGTTGCCAGGAACTATGACTGGTATTACTATTCGAAAGAGTGGCGTGAGTTGAGGAGGATCGCCCCTGAGGGCGCGTTTCGTAGCCTGTCCGTAACTCACCATTGGGCTGGGAGCCCTGACGGTATCAACGAGCGGGGCCTGGGAGTGTTTCTGGCCGTGTTGCCCCGGCAAGAGCCCATCGGGCCCGGGCTGCAGTGGCATCTGGTCACTGACATCCTGCTGGATACGTGTCAAGATGTGGCTGAGGCTTGCGACTTCATCGCTACCGTGCCACATCTCAGTGCCTTCAACTATCTGGTCGCGGATGCCCAGGGGCAGGCGGCGGTCGCTGAAGTGCTGCCTACGGGCGTGACCATGAGGGAGCCTGACGACGGCTTCATCCTTGCCACGAATCACCTGCCAGGCAGAGAGGTGCCCGAGGAGAAGCTGTCGTCGGAGGATGCGAGAAGACAGAGGCGATCGCTTAGGCGTTACCGCAGGGCCAGGGAAGTACTGCGGGGGAAGCAAGGACAGGTTGATGAGGGGATGATCAAGGACTTGCTCGGGGAGCACGAGGCCCCCATCTGTCGCGGAAACCATGATCCCCCAGAGGATGGGACAGCTTTCGACGACGTATTTGGCACCATCTGGTCCCTCATCGCCAGGCCGGGGAAGCGGGAGCTGCTCCTCGCCTGGGGACATCCTTGTCGTTCGGAGTATCGAGAATACGTCGTCTAGTGGCTCCTGGTGGAGGAAGAGTGGAAGATCTCGCTGGCAAGAGTATTCTGATTACCTCCGGCCCTACGAGAGGCCCAATAGACGCAGTCCGGTACATCACCAACAAATCCACAGGTCTCTTGGGGGTGATCATAGCCACACATGCGCTACTTAGAGGGGCTAGCGTCACCTTCATATATGGCAAGGGCAGCCTGACCCCAGACGCTGAAGAGCTAGGGCCAGAAGCATTCTCCCGCCTGACACTGGTGCAGATCGAGACCGTGGAAGCATTGCTGGAAGCCATGAAGGGGAAGCTTGAGGGCGATCAGTACGACGCGGTCCTGCACTCCATGGCGGTGCTGGACTATGTGCCCGACAGATACGTCGAGGAAAAGAGACGCTCTGGCGAGAAGGAGTGGTGGGTAAGACTCGTTCGCACGCCTAAGGTGGTGAAAGTAGTCAAGGAACTGCAGCCGGAGACCATGCTGGTCAGCTTCAAGCTGGAAGTGGGGAAAACGAAGGATCAGCTGATTGAGGCAGCCCACCGCTCTCTGGTGGCAAACGGGGCGGACCTGGTGCTGGCTAACGATTTGGAAGAGATAGAGCAGGGTCGCCACGTGGGATACATGGTCAATCCGGCTGGGGAAGTGGAAGGTGTGGCCGAGGGCAAGGAGGAAATTGCCCGCCAGTTGCTGGATGCCGTGGCGGAGATGACAAAGTCGAGCTAGGCAACACTTGCACAGGAGGTCCCGGATGTCTCTGGAAGGCAAGACAGTAGTGCTGGGGGTTACGGGGAGCATCGCGGCCTACAAGGCACCCACCCTGACGAGGAAGCTTCAGAGCGAGGGTGCAGAGGTGATAGTGGTGATGACGGAGGCCGGCACCAAACTCGTGGATCCCTTGACTTTTCGTAGCCTGACTGGCAGTGCAGTGCCGGTCGACATGTTTGAACCTTCCACGGATTGGCAGATCGAGCACATTTCTCTGTCGGATAAGGCAGACCTGTTCCTCATTGCTCCGGCGACAGCCAATACGATTGGGAAGATCGCCAACGGTATCGCCGACAACTTGTTGACCTGCGCCGTGATGGCCACCAAGGCCCCGGTTCTTGTTGCGCCCGCTATGAACGTGAACATGTATGAGAACCCCATAGTGCAGGAGAACATCAAGAGGCTGGAGGAGCTAGGCTACAGCTTCGTCGGGCCCAAGGTGGGGAAACTAGCCACCGGCATTGAGGGAAAGGGACCCTTGGCCGATGTGGCCGACATTGTGGCAAAGGCACAAGAGTTGCTGAAGGGGCAATAATCGTTTGCGTCGCTGTCTCGTCTGTAGTCGAGCGGTTGCAGAAAGCACTTCGTGTTGCTACTGGACTGCCCAAAGGGACCGCGGCCTGAATCCGGGTGCACGCCCAGCGTGGACATCGAAGCCTAAGCCGTGTGCTGGCCTAACGGCTGTCGCTAGTGCTACGCGAATCCCATCATCCTGTAGCGTTCTGCTCCTCCCATAGCCTCTGCAGCCACTTGGGTACGGAGGCCTCCGGTTTCATGTCGCCACGAATGAGGTAAGGCTTGATGTCCAGGACCGGCGTGCCGTCGCAGGCATCCAGACCTCGCACCAGCAACACATCCCCGTTGCGGCCCAACAGTTCGACCGCCATGAGGCCAATGGGATTGGGCCGCACAGGGCTGCGAGTCGCAAAGACACCCACGAGTGGCATGTCTTCCCTTGCCTCAGGGTGCACCTTCAAAGGTGTCTGCTTGTCCCTCGGTCTATCGAGCCAGGAGAGGACTACTATGTGGGAGAATTCCTCCACGCCATCGAGCCCTTCGGCGAACTCCGGATCGATGACTATCCGGGACTCTACCGCTTCCCAGGCGACGTCCTGCCCGGGCTGTACGTCGTTCTCCACATGACCTATTGGTCTCAATTCCAGGACTTCGCCTGAGTCGGGCCTTGTCATCTCCCTTCAACCCCTTCCGACCACCTCATAGACACAGAGGCTTTTCACTCTGCCGTTCACCCTCGTTGGCTTCTACCTATTCGCTTGAAGGACGTCGTCGACCTGTTTACAAGTCCTGTAGCTGATGAGGGCGATGGACGCTAACTCCTGATTGAGTTCATCAAGGAGTGAGGCCAGATTCACCGCATCGCCGATCTCACACCAAAGTGGAGAGGAGCCCGGACGCTCCTCCCCACCTCTCCGAAGAGGGATCTACTTCTGCTCCTTCAACTCGGCGACGCGCTCTTCGACGGCCTTCGCTTCCTCCCGTAGACTCTCCAGATACTCTTGGAGCGAGGCGATCTTTTCCTTTTCGGTCCAGAAGAACGGCCCAGAGCGGAAAGACCCGCCGCAAGCGCAGAAGCCGCCGTGATGATGGCCCCAATGCGTGGCACCGTGATGGCTCTCATGTCCGCAGCACATGTTCTCACCTCCTTTCATATCAGAATCTGGCAGTAGACTGATGAACCAAGACAAGAAAGAAGCCCTACTCGAGGACCACGAACTCGTCGCCCAGTGTCTCAAGAAGTGTCGCTTTGTACTGCCCCAGTCCGTCCTGGTCAAGCGAGTAGTGCACGAAGTAGCCGCGTCGCTCTCCCCGAACCAGCCCGGCCTGTCTCAGAACGCGCAGATGTTGCGAGACCGCCGATTGCGTGACACCCAGCGTGTGAGCGAGGGCATTGACGCACAACGCCCCCCCGCTCTCTCCCAGCAACTTGACCAACCTCAGCCGCGTAGGGTCCGATAATGCCTTG
>JAUWYD010000150.1 GCA_030616025.1 Chloroflexota bacterium | reverse complement strand
GTTGCTCCGGCAGGGGAGAAGCCGGCAGAAGAGCCGACTCAGGTGGGATGGAGCATAGAAGACTACAGCAGACATCTCGAGTCCGATCCTCGAGATCACAGCACCCGCCTGGCCCTGGCTCGAGCCTACTCGCGCGAGGGGCAGCTGGATCAGGCGGTCTCTCAGTATGAGGCGGTACTTTCCTATGGCCAGCTGTTCGAGGAGGTTATAGATGATCTGGAAGCCATGGCTGACCAGGCTCGGGATCATCTTGCCACCCACGAGTTGCTGGCGGATGCGTATATGAAAGGCGGGCGCCTGCAAAAGGCACTGGACAAGTATCGTTGGCTCAGAATGATGTTGGCCAGTTGAAGTTCTCCGACGTATGAGTAGGTGCGTTGCGGCTTGAAGGCGTGTGGCTTTGCCACACGCCTTCGAATGTGAGTAGCGAGAGGCGAAAGGACTTCTGGAATGAGATCGGATGTGTTGGAGAGAACACTGGTTCTAGTGAAACCCGATGGCGTGAAGCGGGGAATAGTAGGAAGAGTGCTGACCAGATTCGAGGAAGCGGGTCTGAAAATCGTGGGCTTGAAAATGCTTCAGGTGTCGCCAAAGTATGCCGGGAACCACTATCCGAATACCCCCGAGTGGATCACGGGGATGGGTGAGAAAACACTGCAAACCTACCGTGACCAGGGCAAAGACCCCGTCCAGGAGATTGGCACCGATGACCCGATGGAGATCGGAAGCATGATCAAAGGGTGGAACGTGGACTACCTGACATCTGGTCCTCTTGTGGCGTTGGTGCTGGAAGGCGCCCATGCTATCAGCGTGGTCAGGAAACTCTGCGGCTTCACACTGCCCGCCTTCGCGGAACCGGGCACCATACGCGGCGATTTCTCGATCACTTCTCCTATCGTGGCCAATGAACTGAAGAGAGCGGTCAGAAACCTGGTCCACGCCTCCAGTGATCCGGAAGAGGCCGAATACGAGATTGGCTACTGGTTCTCACAAGAGGAACTTTGGCCTTACGAGAGCGCGGCTGAGGGCGTCATGTTCTAAGCCCAAGATTGGTGGGGAAGTGACCCAGCGAAGATTCGGTTCCATAGCTGTACTGACAGGTGCCGGGATATCCGCTGAAAGCGGCGTGCCAACATTCCGCGGAGAGGATGGGCTTTGGCGGCAGTACCGTGCTGAGGAGTTGGCCACACCTTGGGCTTTTCAGCGAGACCCCGCCCTAGTTTGGGAATGGTACGATTGGCGGCGCGGACTGATAGCCAGCTGTGCACCGAATGCGGCTCACCAAACGCTGGTTGAGATGGACAGGCGATGTCAGAACTTCATGCTCGTCACCCAGAATGTGGACGGCCTACATCGAAGTGCCGGCAGCGAGCGAGTAGTGGAACTCCATGGAAACATATGGCAGGTACGTTGTACCGAGGAGAACACCGTCTTCGAGAATCATGACGTGCCCCTGCACCAGGTACCACCTAGGTGCTCATGTGGTGCGCTGCTACGACCCCACGTGATCTGGTTCGGCGAGTCGTTGGACCCCGAGATGCTGGGGGCGGCCTATCGCGCAGTTGAGAGATGCGACTTGATGCTGGTTGTCGGCACCTCTGCAATAGTGCAACCGGCGGCTTCCTTGCCGGCGATGGCCAAGAACAGAGGGGCATATCTGATAGAGATCAACCTGGAGAAGACCCCTCTCTCCGCCCATGCGGACGAAGTAGTCTTGGGCGCAGCGGCGGAGGAGCTACCCAAGCTGTGGCCTAGGATTGAAGAGTCTCTTTGCTAGAGCCAGTGGTGCCCATCTTACTGTATCCTGACTACGAGCGGCGCATCGCTCCACAACTCCTCCAGTTGATAGTAGTCCCTCTGAGCAGGCAGGAATACGTGTGCGATGATGCTCCCATAGTCTAGGACCATCCATCCCGAAGCTGGCGTGCCTTCGATCTGGAGGGGTTTGAATCCAGAGTCTTCCGCTCGTTCCCGTATGTCATCAACGACGGACTTGATCTGCCGCTCGGTATCTCCACTACATATGATGAAGTAGTCGGCCAGGAGCGAGACCGATCGGACATCAAGCATAACAATGTCGAAGCCCTTCTTGTCGGTGATAGCGTTTACCAGCTCTCTCGCCAGCTCGCCAGGCTCCAGGTCCTTCTCCTTGTTGATAGTGCAGCACAGCAAATGAATTTCAGTCTACACGGTTCCCCACCCGAGAGACCTGCCTAGGGACGCGCTCCCAGGACCACCTTCACAGCCTGCTCTCGTCCATCTCGAACGATACCCAAGGTGACCTCTTGACCCACCTCCGTCTGCATGACCAAGTACCACAGCAGATCCTCAAACTGAAGAATCTCCCGGTCATCAATACTTATGATGATGTCTCCATCTTTGCGCACAAGTCTGCCTCTGATCTGCACCTCCGCCGACCCCCCTCTGATTCCTGCTTTCTCAGCGGGGCCGTTGGCGGTAGCCTCTGACACAAGCACGCCCCTTTCCACCGGCAAGTCCAATCCGTCCACGAGGACCGGTGTGATGGTAAGGCCGCGGATGCCCAACTGCGGATGCTCATAGTGACCTTCCGCGATGAGTTGAGGGATCACCCGTTTCACCAAGTTAATGGGCACGGCGAACCCGACACCGGTTCCGACTCCCGTCGTCGTCCTGATAGCCGTGTTGACACCGATCACCAAGCCGTCGGCGTCCAGCAAAGGTCCGCCCGAATTGCCAGGATTGATGGCAGCATCGGTTTGGATGACATCCGGGATGGCGAACAAGCTCTCGGCAGGAAGCGTACGCCCCAGGGCGCTGATGACACCCGTGGTAAGAGTTCCCTCCAGCCCAAACGGATTGCCGATGGCGATGGCGCGCTGTCCCACATGCAGGTGGTCGGAGTCTCCCAGCTCGACGGATCGCAGTAGCTCAGCAGGGAGGTCTATGTCTATCACTGCCAGATCGCTATGGGGATCGGTACCCAGTACCTCAGCCTCTAGGATCGTGCCATCATGTAGAGTGACCTGGACGTCTTCTGCCCCCTCCACCACGTGATTGTTGGTGACAATGTGCCCCTCTTGGTCAATGATGAAGCCAGAGCCCTCACCCTCGCGGAAGAAATCAGCATCTATTGACGGGGCCGCCGGCGTCAGGACCTGGATGTTCACCACCGCTGGGTTCACCCGCTCGTAGAGGTTGATCAGCAGTAACTCCTCAGCACTCGCCTCATCCACTACGGACTGAGGAAGCGACGTAGGAGTTGCCACTACTACGATCGGGGTCACTGTGGCGCTGGCCCCGTGCTCAGGGGTGGGACTAGGAACAGCAGGCAAAGGTAGGCATGCCAGCAGGATCACGGCCACCAGCAGCGAAACCCCAATTGCCACCCCGGTGCGGTGTACTTGGACACCGATGCGCATTCTTCTTCCCCAACCACTGACCATTCTCTTTGCTCCGCAGGCCCTTGATCACGCTTCAACAAGATCATTGTAACTGCCCCCCAATACAAAGTCAAGCTTCCCCGCGGATTGAGACGAGAGATTTAAGGTTTGGGAAGCCCGTATACAGAGAGGAGATTTCGGACAGCGTGTTATCTAGAACTGCTCACGGATCCGGAAGAGTGTCGGACATAGACGGTGGGTCTGTGGAGGCGCTACTGGGAGGTTCACTTCAAAGATGAGAGCATAAGGTGTGTCCAGATTTGGGGACAGAGCATAAGGGAGCAGTCCTTAGCTCTGTCCCGCCAGGATGCCCACGAGTACGTGAAGAAGTTGACCGGCAAGTCTGAGCTCCCTGATCGAATACCGCAGGGATACGCGGCGCTCGATATACTCGTGGCGGGAGGCCACTGATTCAGAAAGGCGTCTCCCGCAGCACGGGCCGGTCTCCGTGCTGCGGGAATGTAAGGAGAAGGAAGATGTCTCAACCCTCAATCCTTCCGAAGAAGACCGCGTTGTGCGTTAGCAGGGATTGATGACTCCGCACAGTGATTAGGCTTCTCTGGACCAAACTCTCAACGGTTTTACGTGGATGGAAGAGATCAGAGCCCCGTAACCTCGCCTGCGGGCCACTTCTTCTTCGTCGGCGACCTTCACATCCAGGACGTAGCACGAACCGTTGCCCCTTGAGCAGATCAGAGGCTTCGCGGCCTCCCGAACCGCATCCTCCAAGGAAGCGACGATGGAGGTTAAGGCAGCGCTTCTGCGATCCACTGAGACGAGAAGGTTGAGGCCTCGCTCAAGTGGCGGCGCCGTACCGTCAAGGTGCGTCACACCAGTCGAATATTCGGGCTCGTAGGTGTAGACCGCCTGCACCGATGCATCCAAGTCGCCAAGGTACTCGCCAATCTGCTTCGACAGGCTATACTTGAGATAACCACAGACCGAGCAATCCCCATCTAGGATGGCTTTCCGAGCATGTTCTCCATTCCGCAGCCGCGTCTTCTG
>JAUWYD010000154.1 GCA_030616025.1 Chloroflexota bacterium | reverse complement strand
AGCCGCCCGCCGGCGATCATGCCCGGCGCCCGCAGATGAGAAGCAGATCTTGACTCGTCCATGCAACCTCCATCTTTCTAGAGTGTTTGTTAAATATACTGACAAACGTGCCGCTTGTCAAGCAAGGCAAGAACTCGTCGGGTGGGTGCTAACAAGCCCAGCATAGGCCAATCTGTGCGGCCGCCGACGTGCAAGTTTGACTTTCTTGCTCTCCTATGCCAGAATCCAAGTTGGGAGAACTTTTGGCACCGGTCTATTGCATCCTCAGTCTTGTCCCGTTTCTGATCCGACAGATGCAGAGAGAACGATTCAGCAAGAGCCTCAAGGCCAAGATCACAATAGGCATAGTCGTTCCCGTGATGCTGATAGCAGGCCTCTTCTCGTTACTGCAGTTCCTGCAGCGTCGGCAAGGCATGTTCAGCGACCTGGAAAGGTCGGCCACTCAAGTGGGGGAGGTCATAGAGAGTAGCCTTGTACGAGCCATGATGACTCACGATCTTGAGAGCATGCAGTATGCCGTGGATGAGATCGCGGCGACTCAAGAGGACATCACGGAAGTCATGCTCATCGACAAGCCAGGCGAGATCAAGGCGTCTTATCAGGGCTTGAGGACGGGAGAGGTCCTGGAGTTGGACGACCCTACTTGCCAACTCTGTCATCGACAAGAAACGGAGAACCGCAATCAAAGCGTTGTGTTCACTACTGATACTGGTGAGCGATTCCTTCGCAACGTGAACCCCATTGCAAACGAGGAACAGTGCCACGCCTGCCATGACTCTGGAGCCTCCATACTGGGCATACTGATCACCGACCTCTCCATGGCCCGTGTGGACAGCGTGCTTGCCGCTGACTTGAGGGATAACATGGTGCTTTCCCTGGGCATGGTGGCGGCCGTGGTGCTTGCCGTGAACTTCATGATCAGCAACACAGTCACCAACAAGGTCGAGGCCATGGTGAACACCATGCGCCGTTTCGCCAAGGGTGACTTGGACCAGAGGGCTCCTGCAACGAGCGAGGACGAGCTTGGAGAGTTGGCAGCCGCCTTCAATGACATGGCTGAGGGCTTGAAGGAAAAGGCCAAGCTGGAGAAGGAGATATCAAGAAGAACGGAAGAGTTGCAGAGGCAAACTCGCCGGCTTCTCACACTGAACACTGTGGCTGGTACGGTCAACCGATCTCTGGACGTCGATGAGATGCTACAGACTGGATTGAAGAAGGTGCTAGACCTGCTATCGCTGGACGCAGGGGAGATCTGGCTGCTGAATAGTGCGGAACGCGTGATGTCAATGCGAAGCCACCACGGTCAACAGCCTGAATTCAGAGAGGAAGATGGGCATATAGGCATCGACGAGTGTCTGTGTGGGCTTGTGGCTCGCTCGGGCCAGGCGATGATGAGTGCCGACACCAGGTCGGACCCGCGCTTGTCAAGAAGCGCTTGCTGCCTGGCAGGGTTCCTATCCACAGTTGCGGTACCTTTGTCCTCGAGAGAGAAGACGCTCGGCGTGCTGGCGCTACACCATAGAGAACCCAATCACTTCCAGGCCCAGGATCTGGAACTGCTGGACGCTATTGGAAAGCAGCTGGGGGTGGCTGTGCAGAATGCTCAGCTGTATGGTGAGATGGAGGAGGAGGTAGGGGAGAGGACCAGGCATCTTGAGCTTCTTTACGAGATTACCGGCGTGATCAGCACGCATCTGCAGAATGATCCTCTGCTGCAAGAAATAGTGAGCCAAACAGCACGTGCTGCGGAGGCACGGGGCGGGATAGTGATGACAGCCGGTCGCTCGGACGTTTGGCAGAGGCAGGCTACCTATGGAAGACCTTCTGAGGGATTGGCCGAGAAGGTGTCGAGGCTGCTCAACGGGGGGAAAGAGAGCCTGGACGCAGACCTCCTTACCGCGCGAATATCCTCCCACGGCGAGATTGTCGGTGCCTTGGGTCTGGAAGGCAAAGCGGGTCATCGATCGTTCACGAGCGAAGATGCCCAACTTCTCCAAGGGGTGGCGGCACAGGCGGCTATCGCTCTAGAGAACGCGGCCCTCTACAGTGAAGTGCAGGGGGTAGCCATCCTTGAGGAAAGAGAGAGGCTAGCGCGGGAGATGCACGACGGGCTCGCCCAGACGCTGGGGTACTTGAGACTACAGCTCAAGGTCGCTGGTGAACGCCTATCGAAAGGAGAGGTGGCGGAGGCCGAGCAGATTCTGGTCGACATGATCACGACGACAGAAGAGGCCTACGTCGATGCCAGGGAGGCCATCGCCGACCTCAGATCGGCGGTCTTCGAGGGAGCGGATTTTGTCAGTACGCTGGACGGGTACCTTGAGGAATTCGGCCTACAGAACCGCATTAGGACCAGCCTTGTGGTGGAAGCTGAGACAGAGATAAGGCCACCCGCCATTCAGGCTGTGCAGTTGGTTCGCATCGTCCAGCAGGCGCTCGCCAACGTTAGGAAGCACTCACAAGCCACGACAGTGGTGGTTAGGCTGAGGAGGGAGAATCAGTTTGTCGTCATGACCATCGAAGACGACGGTCAGGGGTTCGACAGCCACGAGGTAAGCAGGCGAAAGGGCTGGCATTTCGGACTGAACATCATGAGAGAGCGGGCTGAAAGCCTCAACGGCACGTTGGAGATCCATTCTGGCCCTGGCCAGGGAACACAGATAACTGCGACGGTCCCGCTGGAGGATTGGAGGAGATGATGGAGCCTATTCGGGTGCTTCTAGTCGACGATCATATCTTGTTCCGCAAAGGGATTGTAAACCTGCTGGCCACTCAAACGGATATGGAGGTGGTGGGAGAGGCTGGGGATGGGGAGGAGGCCTTGGGGAAGGCCAGGGAGTTGATGCCTGACCTCATATTGATGGATATCACCATGCCAGGGATGAGTGGCCGCCAGGCCACGAGAGTCATCAAAGAGGAGATGCCCTACGTCAAGATAGTGATGCTGACTGTATCAGAGAGGGATAGCGATCTCTTTGATGCCATCAGGAGCGGCGCCGATGGTTACCTGCTGAAGGACTTGGAGCCAGCGGAGCTTTATCGTCTCTGTCGAGGCGTATTCCGAGGAGAGGCCCCTCTGTCCCCTCTGATGGCGGCGAAGATCCTCAGAGAGTTCAGTTCCCTTGCCGACGCAAGGACCGGGGTGGTGGGTCCCGCTGGGAAACTGACCCCTCGGGAGATAGAGGTTCTGGAACTGATCGTGAAAGGGGAGACCAACAAGGAGATCGCTGATACTCTTTGTGTGGCGGAGAGTACAGTGAAGAACCACCTGCGTAACATACTGGCAAAACTGCACCTCAAGAACCGCGTCCAGGCTGCTGCCTACGCGGTGCGGGAGGGCTTGATCGACAACACTGGCTAGCAGTACTAGTAGGATGGGACTATGAGCGAATAGTCCACTTGAACGAGAGTCGTTGAGTTTGTGGGATTGGAGCTATCCTCGGATAGCTCCTTTGCTTTGCAGAGAAGGTAAGATGACCCATAGACAGCGGGGCAAGCAGCCCCATATAATGATAATGGGTGTCATCGGCGGCTGATCTGACTGGGGAGGGAGATGAGTTGGAAAACCGTCGGATAATTGTGGTCTGTAAACACGGGCTCTTTGCACAGGGCCTGAGCACTCTACTCCATGGCCGCGAAGGGATAGAGGTGGTGGGGATTGAAACCGATGAACATCGTGCCATGGAGAGCATCAAGAAGTTGAAGCCCGGCTTCGTGGTCGTGGAGAGAGGGGAGGAATGCATCCCCATCGACAACCTCCTATCGTATGTCGTACGAGAGAGCCCTGGAAGCAGAATAGTCGGTCTAAGCCTGGGGCAGAACGAGATCAGCGTCTATTATGGGCTGCAAAGACAAGTGCGGAGGGCGGAAGACCTGCTGGACGTCATATCGGAGCTATCAGCAGAATGAACTGGTCCGCCGAATCGTATTCCTGCTTGACCCGTTGGTTTTGGTCACCATGTCTGGACCACCATCAGACGATAGTCGAAGGAGATGCTGATCTGGACAATACCGGATGTGTCTCCGACCATTGATGTACATCTCCATCCAACAGGGGCCCCGTTCTTGGGCCGCTCAACGGCGTTGGACAATCACGGGTCGATAGATCTGTTGAAGTGGAAGGAGTGAGGAAAATGCTGGGCTTGGAGACGATCGTAGTATTGGGCGCCTTGTTCGGATTCGTGGTGTATGCGATGGTGAGGACCGAACTGGCAAAGGGGTGGGCGGTCTGGCCGTCATCTGTTGATGACCCCAGCGTCCATCGGTAGATCCTTAGCAGCTCGGACATGCTCCCCAGGGCGTGTGGCCAGCAGTGGCGAAGA
>JAUWYD010000248.1 GCA_030616025.1 Chloroflexota bacterium | reverse complement strand
TTGCCAAGGACAGTCGGCAAGCAGTGGAGTTCCTGCAGGATTTCGTGGCTTCCGGCGATCTGATCTTGGTCAAAGGGTCACGTGGAATGCATATGGAAGAAATCGTTGCTGAGTTGGGAGAGGAATAATGGCCTCTGCTCTAGCTTTGGGAGTCGCGACCTTTTTGCTGGCGTTACCTTTCGGCTCCTTTCTGCTCAAGTATCTGACGGCCCGAGGCATAGGCGAGCAAATCAGGATCGACGGCCCGATCTCTCACCAACTGAAGACGGGAACACCCACAATGGGAGGAATCGGCATCGTAGTGCCAGCAGCGATCATGACCGCTTTGTTCAATCTAGTCGGCCATGAATCAATACTCCTGCCACTGGGGACCACGATCGCATGCGCCATCGTGGGCGCCATTGATGACTGGGCAGGCCTCCGCAGAAGCAGGAAGAAGGTCACGGGAGTGGCTACAGGCCAAGAGAGCGGCCTCATCGCGCGTTACAAGTTCGCCTGGCTGATCGTGATCGCAGCGGGCGCGGCGGTCGTACTGCATTTCGTCTTCCTCCTGGGGAGCGTCGCCTTGCCCTCCATCCCGACCAAGTTCTCCATGGGACTCTGGTATTTCCCAGCCGCTGTGTTTATCATCGTGGCCAGCGCCAATGCGGTCAATCTTACGGATGGGCTGGACGGTCTCGCCGGCAGCACGTCAGCCATCGCTTTCGCAGCCTACGGGGTCATTGCACTACTGCAGGGGCAACTGTACCTGGTCGCCTTCTGCTTCACTATGACCGGGGCCACGATGGCCTTCCTATGGTATAACGCCTATCCCGCTCAGCTCTTCATGGGTGACACCGGATCTCTGGCTCTGGGGGGGACACTGGGAGTGATAGCCATGATGACCGGGCAATGGTTACTGCTCCCCATAGTGGGCATTGTCTTCGTAGCAGAGACACTATCAGTCATACTTCAGGTATGGTACTTCAAACTGACCGGGGGGAAGCGAATCTTCAAGATGACGCCTTTGCACCATCATCTTGAACTGCTGGGATGGTCTGAGGTACAGATAGTGCAACGGTTTTGGCTTGTCGGAATGCTCGCAGCAATGCTGGGCATCGCTCTAGCGCTACTGTAATATCTCCAGTTAAAACATGGCCTATGAGAACCAAAACGTGACGATCGTTGGACTGGGACGGGAAGGAACCGCTTTGGCCAAGTTCCTGGCACGACAAGGGGCAAACGTGACGATCACTGACGTGAAAGGCGAAGAGGCGCTGAGAGACAAGACAGACCAATTGGCGGGGCTACCGATCCGCTACCTCTTGGGAGGACATCCAGAGGAATCGCTGGACGCGGACGTCATCTTCGTCAGCCCAGGCGTGCCCTGGAAGATACCGATTCTGGTAGAGGCTCAACGGCGTGGTGTGGCTCTCAGCAGCGAAACGAAGCTCTTCTTCAGCCTCTGCCAGGCGCCGATCATCGGTATCACCGGCAGCAGCGGGAAAACGACGACGACCAGCCTGGTTGGTGAAATCATGCGAGCAGGAGGGTACCGCACCTTCGTGGGCGGGAATATTGGTGCTCCGCTGATAGGCATCGTGGATGAAGTGGAACCCCAGGACAAAGTAGTGATGGAGCTGTCCAGCTTTCAGCTTGAAGTCCTGGACCAAAGTCCGCATATCGCTGCAATACTGAACCTGTCGCCGAACCATCTAGATCGACACGAATCCATGGATGATTATGTCAGCGCAAAGGCGAACATTATCCGGTTTCAGAAGAGTGATGACTACGCCATTCTCAACGCGGATCAGCGCTTGACCCACGAACTAGCCAAAGATTGTCGAGGACGGCTGGTGCTGTTCAGCCTGCAGCAAGACGTGGAAGCCGGCGCTTTCCTGGACCAGGGGCAGGTCATAGTACGGTGGGATGATGAGGAGTGGAAGGTTTGCCATGTCTCCGAGGTACAGCTGCTGGGATCGCACAACCTGGAGAACGTCTTGGCCTCTTGTGCCACCGCCGCGGCGGCTGGGGCGCGTGCCGAGGCCATGCGCGCCGCAGTCACCTCCTTCTGCGGCGTGGAGCATCGCCTGGAGTTAGTGGCTGAGATCGAGGGAATCCGGTACTATGACGATTCCATAGCCACCTCGCCGCAACGTGCGATGGCGGCGCTGAACTCCTTCTCCGAGCCCATCATTCTGCTGGCAGGCGGACGAGGAAAACATCTGCCTCTCGAAGAACTGGCGCAGCTCATCGTGAAGAAGGCGAAAGCCCTCATCCTCTTCGGCGAAGCGGCTTCCTTGCTAGAGCAGGCAGTTATGGAGATCCCGGGAGACCAGAGAGAGTTGCCCACATACCGTTCCGCGGACCTGAGCGAGGCGGTGAGCAAGGCCGCCCAAATGGCCCAGGTGGGTGATGTTGTCCTCCTGTCGCCAGCCTGCACCAGCTTTGACATGTATCGAGACTTCGCTGAGAGAGGAGAGCACTTCAAGTCCCTGGTGCGTGATCTGAAGAAGGTCCAACGATGATGTTCAGAGACTCTGCGGGGTAGAGATGGCAAAGAATCTGAGTGAGGCAAAGGACAGACCCGACTACGTATTGGTGCTCATCGTTGTTGCTTTGGTTCTGATTAGCCTGATCATGGTCTATAGCTCCACCTTCGCACTAGGATACACCAGGTACGGGCAACCCACGCACTATCTCCTCAGGCAGGCAGTTTGGGCTGCAATGGGGTTGGACATCATGGCTCTCATGATGAGGGTTGAATATCACAAGTGGCAGAAGTTCTCCATTGTCTTCCTGTTGCTGACCTTGCTCCTGCTCGTGTATGTGCTCCTGGTGGGCCCACAGGTTTATGGGGCCAGGCGCAGGGTCCTTGGAGATTCCATCCAGCCTAGCGAAATCTGTAAGTTGGCCATGGTGCTATACATAGCGCACTGGCTCTCTACCAAGGGAGAGAAGCTGAGACAGGTCACCTATGGACTGGTGCCCTTCGCCATTCTCATTGGAATAATCGCCGGACTGATCATTCTCGAGCCGGATTTCGGCACAACCATCCTGATCGTGGCGACGGCAGCGAGCATGTTCTTCATAGCTGGGGCCGACCTGATCCAGGTGGTAATCAGTGCAATGGTAGGCAGTAGCACCCTGCTATTGATCATCGCCAACTACGAGTATGCGTGGAACAGGCTGGTCGCGTTTTCGCAAGACCCCTTCAACGCACTGCAAAGCCCTTTCAG
>JAUWYD010000096.1 GCA_030616025.1 Chloroflexota bacterium | reverse complement strand
CGGGGCTGCGAAGGCCTGAGCTTGGGCATCGCCGAGAACAGATTGGCACTCTTGGAGGCTGGCTTCCCGGTGATGGTCTTCGAGGGCAACATGGGAGATGAGAGGGAGTTTGACGAGGCCAGAACCATGGCTCGTATAGATTCCTTCATGGAGAGCCTGGACATACCGAAGCTGGAGAAATAGAGGTCTGAGAGGACTCGTATCCCCAGTCCTCCTTTCTGTCACTAGATCTGAGGAGGTTGTGACAATGATAACCGCAGGCATAGACGTGGGTGCCAAGAACGTCAAGGTCATCATCCAGGAAGACGGGAAGATCCTTGGCAAGGGCCTGGTACTGGCTGGCCTGGACACGCAGGCCTCTATCAAGGGAGCCGTTGATGCAGCCCTCAAGGATGCTGACCTAGCCAGCGACAAGGTGGAGAAGGTCTTTGCAACTGGCGCCGGCAGAAAGGACGTCCCCGACGCCGACGACTCATACACCGAGGTGGGCGCCGATGCGGCAGGCGCTATCCATCTATATCCTCAGGCCAGAACGGTGATAGATGTGGGTGCTGAGGAAGGACGAGCCATCAGGGTGGATGAGCGAGGCAAGGTCGTGGACTTCGCCATCAACGAGCGGTGCGCAGCCGGCGCTGGGGCCTTCACCGAGGCCATGGCCAGGGCCTTGGAGCTACCGCTGGAGGAGCTAGGGCGTCTTTCGCTCACGTCGACCAAGGCGGTGCCCATGAACGCCCAGTGCGCCGTCTTTGCTGAATCGGAGGTCGTTTCCCTGATTCACGCGAAGACGGAGAAACAGGACATCGCTCGGGCAGTACATGACGCTATGGCCACCCGTATCACCTCCATGGCGCGCCGTGTTGGCGTGAAGCCCGACATAGCTCTTATTGGAGGCGTCGCCAGAAACCCCGGCTTCGTGGACTCCTTGCAGCGGGACCTGGAAACAGAAGTCCTGATCCCCGAGGATCCCGAGTATGTCAGCGCCTTTGGAGCCGCTCTTCTCGCCGCGGGCCTGGGGAAGTAGGAGAGCCGCTGCCACGCATGATTGAAGAACCAAGGAGGATCTGAATGGCGGAGGATACAACCAGCAAAGACTACTGGCGTTGGACGGAGTCCAACTGGCATGACCCTGACATGGATTGGAGGGAGGGGGACATAATCAGCGCGGGGGTTGACGTGGGATCGGTGAGTTCCCAGACGGTGATCATGGTCGATGGCAAACTGTACGCGTATAGTAACATGCGTACAGGATCGGACAGCCCCAAGAGCGCCGAGAACGCGATGGATTGGGCCTTGGAAGGCACTGGCATGACGCTCGATGATATCCACTATGCGGTGGGAACAGGGTATGGAAGGGTAAATGTGCCATTTGCGAAGCGCGCCATTACGGAGATCGCCTGCCATGCCAGGGGGGCGAACTTCATGTATGGACCCACGATCAAGACAGTGCTTGACATGGGTGGGCAAGACTGCAAGGCCATCCGAGTTGATCAGAAGGGCAAGGTGGTGTCCTTTCTGATGAACGACAAGTGTGCCGCCGGTACTGGGCGCGGCATGGAGGTCTTTGCCGACCTACTAGGCGTCCATATCACTAAGGTGGGGGAGATGTCACTGCAGGTTGACGAGGAGCCACCCATGGTGAGCAGCACCTGCGTCGTATTCGCCAAGTCCGAGGCTTCCGCCCTGTTGCGGGAGGGCTGGCCCAAGGAGAAGGTTCTGGCCGCCTACTGCTTGGCCATGGCCCATAGGGTTGTAGGCCTGCTGGAACGGCTGGGCATAGAGGAAGACTTCGCCATCACCGGCGGCATCGCCAAGAACATCGGCATAGTGAGCAGAGTCGAGAAAGAGTTGGGGATCAAAGCCCTCAAGCCCTCTCTTGACACGCAGATCGCTGGTGCGATTGGTGGCGCTCTCTTCGCGACAGCTCTGCTCAAGAAAGAACGCAAGAAGAAGTAATCGTTCATGAGCGGAGGAGGTCAGGCCTGTCTGCTTCCCTCTTGTCACTGGCAACCTGGCTCGTGCGCACTTTGCGCATACCGGCCAGCCCAGGATCGGCGTTTGTTTGCCAGTGGGAGGCCTGGACTGAGCTGCTGACTGACCACGTATTGCTCTCACTCTTCGGGAGGTGGATGCATGATAGCCAACTACGGCTACAAGGATGGTTCGGGAGAATACTTCATCAGCGTCGACACGGAGAAGTGCACCGGCTGTGGTGACTGTGTGGAGGCTTGCCCCTACGGGGTATTTGAAGTGGTGGAGGACCCAATGGATCCCCTCTCCGACGATCAGGTTGCCATTGTTACGGAGGCCGAACGGAAGAAGATCAAGTATACCTGTGGCCCGTGCAAGCCCGTGAGCGACAGACCGCCTCTACCGTGTGTGGCGGCCTGCCTGGAGCACGCCATCAGCCACTCCTGGTAGGTGAGAGTTGTCGCAGTCGTCACTCCACGCGAGTTGAAGAGCCTTCCCCCTCTGAGGAGAACATGTGTTCTTCGTTGCCCAATTAGCCGAATCTCCCTTGATAGCAAGGCGTTGGGCAGTTGTTTTGTCGAATAGGCGGCCGCAGTAGGAGGTCTCAGATGGGCGAGATGACGCTTACTGTCAACGACATCAAAGTCGTAGTGCCTGAGGGCACCACCATCCTCTCTGCTGCCACAAGTGTGGATGTCTATGTACCCACCTTGTGTTCGCATCCCAGCCTCTCCACATCCAAGGGTTTGGAGCCCAACGAGTTCGCCTATCGAGGTGATGACAAGATCCTCTCGGAGAACCGGCAAGAGTATGAAGGATGCAGGCTGTGTATGGTGGAGGTGCAGGGGATGGATGAGTTCCAAGCCTCCTGCAACACAATGGCAGAAGACGGGATGGAGGTGCGCACCGACAGTGCTGAGATCCACCAGCAGCGCCGCAAGAACCTCTTCCCCTACCTGGAGCGTCATCCCCACGCCTGTCTGACCTGCGCCCAAAAGGAAGGTTGCAGCCGCACTCAATGCTCCGCCAATGTTCCTGAAGAAGAACGGTGCTGCCCCCAGCTCGGCAACTGCGAACTGGAGAAGCTAGTTGACTACGTTGGCCTCCCTGAAGCACTGCCCAAGTATGTGCCCCGAGGCATACCGGTGCTGGATCGGGAGCCCCTGCTAATCAGGGACTACAACCTCTGTGTCGGTTGCACTCGCTGTGTCCGGGCCTGCCAGGAACTGCGTGGTATCGAGGCCATAGGCTTCGTCCATCGCGATGGGGGATTAGTCATTGGAAGCGCAGATGGACCCACTCTCCTGGAGTCCGCCTGCAAATTCTGCACGGCCTGTGTAGAGGTGTGCCCCACGGGGGCGTTAACCGACAAAGCGGAGGTCACGGCTGCGAACAAGGAGGAGGTTCTGGTACCCTGTGTCGCAGCTTGTCCCGCCAACGTTGATGTACCCAGATACATCCGACTGATCGCCGACGGCAAGTACCCCGAGGCGGAGGCGGTCATCCGAGAGAAGGTCCCCTTCCCCGCAGTGTTGGGCCGCATCTGCTTTCGCCCGTGCGAGGAGGTCTGCCGCCGCGGAGAGGTGAATGAGCCCGTGGCGATATGCAGTCTGAAACGGTTCGCTGCCGACGAAGACACAGATCTCTGGAAAGAGAACCTCCAGGTCGCCCCTCCTACGGGACAGCAGGTGGCGATAGTTGGCTCAGGTCCGGCAGGTCTCACGGCAGCCTACTACCTCACGGTGCTGGGCCATACGGTCACCGTGTTCGAGGCAGAGTCTGAGCCTGGGGGCATGTTGCGCTGGGGTGTCCCGGCACACCGCCTTCCTGAGGAGGTGCTTGGAAAGGAGATCGATGATCTCCGATCCTTGGGAGCTGAGTTGAAGACAGACACTACCATCGGCCAAGATCAGTCCGTGGAAGACCTTCAGAAGGGGTACGATGCCATCTTCCTGGCCTGGGGTACTCAGCTTGCCAGAAGGATACCAGTGGAGGACGCGGATCTGGAAGGGGTCCTGTGGGGCATGGACTTCCTCAGGCAAGTTAGGCGAGGCGAGGATGTGAAGGTGAAGGGCAGGGTATTGGTCATTGGCGGCGGGGGCGTAGCCATGGACGTAGCTCTCACTGCCCTGCGCCTGGGCGCGCAGGAGGTTCAAGTCGCCTCGTTGGAGTGCCGTGAGGAGATGCCTGCCATGGAGTGGGAGATTGAGGAAGTAGTGGAGGAAGGGGTGAGCCTCAATCCGTCCTGGGGCCCTCAAAGAATCGTCGGCGATAACGGGAAGGTGAAGGCAGTGGACCTGGTCTGCTGCACCCGCGTCTTCGATGAGCAGGGCCGCTTCGACCCCACGTTCGACGAATCAGAGACCACGTCCATAGACACCGACATGGTGATTCTGGCCGTGGGGCAGGCGCCGGACCTCTCCTTACTGGAGGATAGCGGCATTGAGGCAGACGGCGGATTCATCAAGGCCGACGAGAACACGCTGGACACCAACGTGAAAGGTGTCTTTGCAGGCGGTGAAGTCGTGAGCGGCCCCTCCTCCGTGATCGCAGCGATCCAGATGGGTAGGCGGACTGCCATCTCAATAGATAGGCATCTTGGCGGGGATGGAGACATCGAACAAGCCCTCGTCCCGCCGGAGGAGTTTGACCCGTTCATGGGACGCGAGGATGGTTTCGCCGAACGGGCGCGCCTTCCGATGCCTTCGCTAACTCTCGACGGGCGTCACGCAAGCTTCGCTGAGGTTTGCCTGGGCTACGATGAGGAGATGGCCCAGCAAGAGGCCAGCCGCTGCCTGAGGTGCGACTATCGCCTCCATATCGAGGGTCCCATCTCGCCTCCCGAGAAGTGGCTCCAGTTCTCCAGCGAAGTCGTGGAAGCGGCACCGGAACTGGCTGGCGTCTACCAACTCCTCGACGCGGAGAAGAACGTGCTCGCCATCAAAGGCGTCATGAACATGAGGGAGGCGTTGGAAGAAGAACTGGCCGCCAACGAAGAAGCCTGCTTCTTCATCTTCGAAGAGGATGAAATGTACACCAAGCGGGAAAGCGAGTTGCTCCAACAGTACCTCCGGCAATACGGTGAACTGCCTGGCGGGGGCATGGACGAACTGGATGACCTCTTCTGACAAAGCCTCGCTGAGTTGTGGTGTCAGAGACCGACGAGTATAATATGACGAGCGGAGGCCCCGGTAAGCTTGTTCAAGACAAGGAGGAAGAGGATGGCCAAGCTGGCGGCTGAAGACGTAGAGATCAGGGTCATGAAGGAGTCGGATCTCGAGCCCGTGACCGAGATCGACCACAAGGTCTTCGGCAAAAAGCGTCCCGAATACTACGAGCGAAAAATCGCAGAAGTTCTGGATGAGGAGAGCGACCGCCTGGTTACTTCCCTGGTTGCGGAAGTAGGAAACCAAGTTACGGGCTTCATCGTGGGAAGCGTCTACCTCGGCGAGTTCGGCATCCCCGAGACCATTGCGTCCATTGACACCATCGGCGTGGACCCTGACTATCAGAGGCAAGGCATAGCAGGGTATTTGATGGAGGAGTTCACAACCACCGTCAAGAAGGCTGGTGTGA
>JAUWYD010000139.1 GCA_030616025.1 Chloroflexota bacterium | reverse complement strand
AGGATCCCAGTGGGAAGGTTGACTTTGCAGGATGCGCTCACTATAATGAGGCTACAAGCGACTCCGAATGTGATGGCTTCACAGGACAGTCTGTAGCATGAATCCAGAACGTGTCTTGGACCATATCAGCGACGAGCACGCACCTTTGGTGCACTCCAAGCTGTACATGCTCTCGGAGCTCAGGCGAGAGGAGATGGAGCACTTCGCCGACCGATGGGCGCTTATCAGCACGACCCGACGTCGGCACGTGATCCGTGCCTTGGTGGAGATCGCCGAGGCCAACTTCACGGTGGATTTCAGCGGCATCTTCCACCTCGGCCTGGAGGAGGAGGACGCGGAAGTGCGCGCCCGTTCCATCGATGGACTGTGGGAGGACGAAAGTGCAGCCCTTGTGGAGTCTCTCCTGAGAATGCTTTCCTCAGATCCTTCCATCCGAGTACGTGCGGCAGCCGCCACGGGACTCGGTCGCTTTGTCCTCCTGGCGGAACTGGAAGAACTGGAGGAGGAGGAACTTGGCCGGAGGATCGTGAGGGCGTTGTGGGAAGTGATCGAAGACCCCCATGAAGCCCTGGAAGTGCATAGGCGAGTGGTCGAGGCCATCAGCTTCTCCGGAGACGAAGGTGTGCGGGAGGTGATCGACGAAGCTTATCACCATCGGGCTGAGAAGATACGCGTCAGCGCCATCTTCTCCATGGGACGTAGCGCCGACCCCGCCTGGGGTTCGACCGTCATCGGTGAACTCACAAGCGCAAACCCTGAGATGCGGTACGAGGCTGCCAGGGCCTGCGGAGAACTGGGGGTCAAGGAAGCGGTACCGGGTCTGATGCGTCTGATTGCTGAACCCGACAGGGAGGTGCAGCAGGCAGCCATCTCGGCCTTGGGCAAGATCGGAGGAAGGGAGGCGCGCCGAGGGCTGGAACTGTGCTGCGAAAGCGACGACGAAGTCATTGCCACTGCTGGGGACGAGGCCCTCGGCGAACTCGAGCTTACCAGCGGCATCTTCGAGCTCCCCCTGTCCGAAGAAGAGTAGCGGGGAACTAGGGTGATCCTGCTCACCGTACTGATCAATATCATTCTGCCCGTCTTCGTCCTCATCGGCGCTGGGTTCATCCTCGCCCGAACCATGTCTTTGAACGCTCAAACGCTGTCGCGGCTATCCCTCTACGTTCTCGCCCCCGCACTCGTCTTCTCCAAGCTGTCGCAGACTACTCTCCCCAGTACTGATCTGGTACAGATTGTCCTCTTCACCGTTGTCGGTACTCTGGCTGTACTGCTGCTCTCCTGGGCTGTGGCCAGATTGCTTCGCCTGGACCGTTCGCGGGAGAGCGCTTTCATGCTTGTCTGCTCCTTCGTGAACCACGGCAACTACGGGCTGCCATTGGTCCTGTTTGCATTCGGACAAGAGGGACTCGAGCGTGCACTGATCTACTTCGTCACCGGCGCCCTCCTCACCAACACCCTGGGCGTCTTCATCGCCTCCAGGGGCAAGGCCAAAGCCACAAGCTCACTACTCAACATCTTCAGGATACCCATGATCTACGCCATCGCGGTCGCCTTCGCGGTCAATGCCACTAACTCTGTTCTGCCCCAGGCCATCCTCAAGCCTGTGGAGATGGCTGGAAATGCTGCTATACCTGTGATGCTGCTTCTATTGGGCGTGCAATTGGCGGGGACGTTGCTGGGCCAGCAAGTTCGCCTGATAAGCGTGGCTGTCGGAGTGAGACTCGTGGGAGGTGCAGTAGTGGGCCTCGCTGTGGCGGCCTTGATGGGTCTGACAGGAATCACCTGGCAGGCTTGCGTGGTGGAACACAGCACGCCCACAGCCGTGACGACCGGTATTCTGGCCACCGAGTTCGGCGCTGAAGCGGAGTTCGTCACCGGGGTGATCTTCGCCTCCACACTGGCGAGTATCGCAACCATGACTCTGCTGCTGGCCTGGATAAGCTGAGAGAACTCACATTGCCGACGCATTCAGAGAGGAGGCTTCATGAACGAGGATAGACGGATTGTCTTCCTCGATCTGGAGACACAGAGAACCTTCGACGAGGTCGGAGGACGACAGAACCTCAGCAGGCTAGGCCTGGCAGCGGCAGTCACCTATGACTCGTCCACCGGCGAATACCGCAGCTATACCGAGAACGAAGCCAAAGAACTGGTAGACCAGCTGGTCGGCGCCGACTTGGTGGTGGGGTTCAACGTGAAGAGGTTCGACTACGAAGTCCTGAGACCCTATACTGACTATCCCCTCCAATCCATACCCACAACGGACATGTTGCAAGACATACATCACGAGTTGGGCTTCCGTCTGTCTCTCGATTCTGTGGCCCAGGCCACGCTGGGTACCGGCAAGTCTGCGGATGGCCTTCAAGCGGTACGCTGGTTCCGCACAGGCCAGTTGGACAAGGTGATAGAATACTGTCGAACAGATGTTGAGGTGACCAAGAGACTATACGAATATGGCTGCGAACGCGGATATGTACTCTACTGGGACCGCAGGGGTCGACTGCAGAAGATCTTCGTCAACTGGAGTTGAATCACCCAGTCCTTGGCGACATCCAATCGCCAATATCCCGAGGTTTTGGTATAATACCTCGCGAGAGGAAGCTCAAATGTCCGAGTTCGAACCAGCTTACCTAGAACTGCTGCGCTCCGGGGAACTCAAGCGGCGGGTCGAAGAGGCACATAGTATGTTGGAGGAGTGCCGCCTGTGTGGGCGCGAGTGCCGTGTCAATCGTCTTGAGAGCGTCAAAGGCGCTGTCTGCCGAACAGGTGAGAAGGCAGTGGTCTCGAGCTTCAACGCCCATTTCGGGGAAGAGGCCCCTCTGGTGGGCCAGAACGGCTCGGGTACGATATTCTTCACCAACTGCAATCTGAAATGCCAGTTCTGCCAGAACTACCAGATCAGCCAACTCGCTGAAGGCCGGGAGGATAGCCCGGAGGAAATCGCGGCCACGATGCTGCATCTGCAGAGTCAAGGCTGCCACAACATCAACTTCGTCAGTCCTACCCACGTAATACCCCAGATCATGGCGGCGCTGCTGATCGCGGCGGAGAAAGGACTGCAAGTGCCGCTGGTTCACAACACCGGAGGGTATGACAGCCTGGAAGCGCTGCGTCTTCTGGATGGCATCGTAGACATATACATGCCGGACATGAAGTATGCAGACGAGAAAGTGGGTCGCAGATACTCCAAGGTCAAGGAGTATCCCCAGGTAAATCAGGCGGCGGTGAGAGAGATGCACCGGCAGGTCGGAGACCTGGTCATGGACGAACAGGGCGTAGCTCTGCAGGGACTTCTCATTCGTCACCTGATTCTGCCAAACGGTCTGGCGGGCACGGCAGAGATCGCAAAGTTCCTCGCCGAGAAGATATCACCGGAGACCTATCTCAACGTCATGTCCCAGTACCGGCCGATGTACAAAGCCCACGAGTATCCGAGAATCAACCGTCGTCCCACCATGGAGGAACTCCAGGAGGCGGTGACTCTGGCCCACGAGGCTGGATTGACCCGCCTGGATGAGAGGAGACCTCGGTTGGTCTGGCTTGTCAGATAGGGGGGGGAATGTCGACGCCAATGCGCCTGTCAGCCATTGTACATGGTCGCGTGCAGGGGGTTCTCTTCCGCGATTTCACATGCAGGCAGGCCTGGGCTCTCGGCCTGAAGGGCTTCGTGCGCAACCTGCCTGACGGCACAGTGGAGGCGGTCGCCGAAGGACCGCAGGACGCCCTGGAGAAACTCCTGGAACAGCTAAGGGTGGGCCCTTCAGGAGCAGTGGTGGACCACGTGGACTTCCGCTGGGAGGATCATCTTGGAGGATTTGACCGCTTCGAGGTGCGGTACAGATGACCAGAGACCCCCAGAGGATGGCCTGGCTGGTTCTCCTTGCAGCCTTCGGTATCAACTGCGTGCTGGCGGTGACCGTGCCCTTGAGCGTCCGCTGGTATCTCAGCAGCGCAACGGTCAGCCACGAAGCTCTTCTGGAGGTGATCACGGGCACTGTGCTCGTGTGGGAACCTGGCGCCAACACCCCCATCGGTGTGACTAGCAGCACCACGACCGTCCCAGAGGGAAGCACAATCCACACTGATTCCTCCTCCCGCGCCTTCCTGAGATTCTTCGACAACAGCACAGCCACGCTTTCGTTTGACACCGAAGCCAAGCTCGCGGCCATGCGCTCGCCTCGCTTCGGCTTCACCTCCAAGCCTGACTCCCTGCTCCTCGACATCATGAGAGGCCAGGTCAACATCGGGGTGGCTTTGCCGGTGAACGGGCCCTTGGAATTCCAGGTAGCCTCTCCCCACATGGTCGCGCTGCTAGGGGAAGGAAGCTACTCCCTGAAGGTAACCAACGACACCAGCCGTACCATCGTCGATCGTGGTGCAGCCCAGGTCACCGCCCAGGGAGGCACAGTCACACTGGAACAGCGGGAGCGGACGACGGTTAGGAGGGGCGAGCAACCCGAGCAACCGGTGGCTGCGGCCCAGAGCCTTCTTCTCAACGGGAGTCTTGAAGAAGACCTGTCGCTCGGATGGCGGACCTACAATGAGCAAGGTGGCGATGGCGGTGA
>JAUWYD010000341.1 GCA_030616025.1 Chloroflexota bacterium | reverse complement strand
CCAATTGCCGTCCCGGTTGGACTCGAAGGCGACGCGGGTTCCATCTGGGGACCAGGCCGGGTTTCGGTCATCTGACGGGTGCTGGGTGAGGTTGTACTCCTGCCATGAGGTCAGGTCCAGAAGGTATATCTCCCAGTTGCCGTCTCTGTCGGTTTGGAATGCCATGAACTTGGTGCCTCCCAGAGGGGTGGGAGTTGGAGGAGGAGGCGGAGGGAGACTAGGGGTGGGAAGGGGGGTGGGCGCAGAGGGCTCTGGATTCCCGCAAGCGCTGGGCAACAGTAACAGGACGATGAGCACTATGAAAGCGACGCCACGGGTTCGGGGATTTCCAGTGCCCATGCCCAGTCGGGTCATTGCTCCTGGCCGATGTTGAAGAAGTTGTAGGTAGCGAAGGAAACGTCTTCAAACACCGGGCGGCTGATGGCCCACACGAGCCAGTCGGTGGGGGCGTACTGGAAATGGACGATGATGTAATCGCCGCCCTTGGAAAAGACCACGCCGGCGTCGGCGTGAGTGTCACCACCGAAGCCATGCTTGTGGGCCAGGAGGACATCCTCTGGGATGCCGGCCCCAATCATCGTGCGCACCGGGTTCTCCTTCAAGTCATCCAGTATCAGCAGGCAGGCCTCGGATGAGATGCGGCCCTCATACTCCTCCAGCAGCCTTCCCTCTCCCTGGCTGCAATCGTGGATCATCTCCAGCAGTACGCCGATGTCGTGGGCGGAGGTCTGGATGAAAGGATCTGGGTTGGCATCGACAGGCCTTGGCAGCAGCCGCAGCGTTGCCAGACCTGGGCCGAGACGGGCACCTTCTGTTTCGAGCCGATACGGTTCCAATATGAAGGTCGCCGTCAGGCCCAGTTCATCCATACGGGCGTTCACCCGTCTGCATCCCTCGAATTGGTTTCCGTCCCCGATGAGCCCCAGCAGCAGGTTGGCCCAGTAGTTGCTGCCCGTGGGGTCGGTGACCAGTTTCAGCATCCTGTTCTGGGTCTCTTCTTCCAGCTCCGTGCCTTCTGCATGGAGAAACGTCTCCAGCATGATGCCGATCTTGATCACGCTCATCCCTGAATAGATGATGTCGGGGTTGATCTCTATCCTGTCACCGGTAGCGGGATCGGAGACGTAGATGCTCACCATGCCCGCAAATTCATCTATGCGGTGCTGAAGCATGGCCCTCAGCATCTCGATGTCCGGCGGCGCGGGCTCCAAGGTGTCCACAACCAGCGTCACGTCCCTTTCGTGAGGCGAAGTCAGAGCTCCCTGCACCGGTGGTAGCGAGCGGGCAATGTCCAGCTTTCTGCCGGCTCGGCCTGGCTCGAAGGACAAGGTACCTGTGATGGGTTGCACCTCCCGCAAAGGTCGATCTTTTTCGTGGGCTATCTCTTCGAGGAAATCCTCCAATATCTCTGGCTGATAGGAGTACTGGAGGGCGATGTCCTCATTCACCGGAGTCAGGCCTTCGGTCACGAACTTGATGTAGCCTTCCCAGAACTGGGACTGCTCTCCTCGCCCTAGTTGGTGGGCCTGCTCGACCATATCATCCACGAACACCTCTAGATCGACGTCGCTGGGCATCAGGACGATGGTCTCCTCTTGGTAGTTCAGAGCTATGGGTTGGCTCAAGGGTGTGACCACCATCTCCTCCAACGTCTGTTGGGCCTCCTCCCGGGTCTGCCCTTGTAGGGGGATGCCGGCTGCGGAGACGCCGGGGTATATCGCCTCCCGATAGCTGTCGTACTGGTACAGTTTGTAGGCCAGGAATCCGACGACGCCCAACGTGAGGAGGAGACCGATGGTTACTGCCAGTTGAAACTTCCGCACCCGAACCTCGTTAGGTGGTCATCTTGCGGGCCTAGGGGCCTTGCTGCCAGCCAATTCGAGCAGATTATAGTGCCCCGCTGAGACGCTTGTCAAGCTCCTGCGCCAAAGGCCTGTTTGAGCCACCGTTTCACCTCGATGGGTCGAAGGTACTGCCCGAGATATCCGTCCCCGATGCGAATGTCCAAGTGTAAGTGCATCTCAAGGCCTTGTCCATAATACGAGGCCGGCGTGCCGGAGTTGCCAACATGTCCAAGGATCTGGCCTTGTTCCACCCACTGTCCCACCTCTAGACCGTCGGCCACGGCGCTCAGATGACAGTAGCGACTCACCAGACCATCGCCGTGGTCT
>JAUWYD010000057.1 GCA_030616025.1 Chloroflexota bacterium | reverse complement strand
CTGCCACGCCCTCCAACTGCACGTCGGGCACGTGGAAAGCTACGAGCGTGCTCTGATAGCCCAGGCGCCGGGTGTCGAAGATGGCGCCAATCTGTCGGATGATGCCAGCTTCCTTCAGGCGGCGCACCCGGGCAAGCAACTGGTCCTCATCGAGGTTCAGCGCCTCAGCCAGAGTGGCGAAAGGGCGTGGCACCAGGGGGAACTCGGCCTGCAACCGCTCCAGCACAGCCCGGTCGACCGTGTCCAGTTCAGTCATGTCCTCAGCTCAGCCCGCAGGCGTGGCTGGTGAATGCAGTACGGCTCTTCCGCCAGGTAGTTGCCAGTGAGACTGTAGGCCCGCGCCCGGCACCCGCCACAAACACGCAAGAATTCACAGACGCCACACTTGCCTTCGTATTGGTCAAAGCTGCGCAGCGCGTCGAAAAGGGGAGAATCGAGGTAGATATCTCGGAATGCTTGCTCGCGGATGTTGCCGGCCACGATGGGCAGGTAGCCACAGGGAGTCACGTCGCCTCGATAAGAGATGAAACAGTACCCATCGCCGGCCAAACAGCCCCGCGTACTGCGGTCCAGACTGCCGGGATGCCCCCCCACCAGGTTCGGGCGCCTGCGGTCCTTTCGCCGGCTCTGAGCAGCGATGCGCATAAAGTGCGGCCCACAGGTGACCCGGATGGGGATTGGCGAATTCCTGGTCATGCTGTAGATCTCGCGGAGGATCTCCTCGTACTCCTGGGGCGAGACCTCGTCATCGATCTTGCCCCGGCCAGTGGGCACCAGCATAAAGACGTGCCAAGCCTCGGCGCCGATGCGCACCGCCAGGTCGCGCACCGCCGGCAGGTCGTCTCGCGTCTGGCGCATAACGGTGGTGTTGAGTTGGAAGCCCAGGCCGGCGTCGCGACAGGCGGCCAGACCCGTCATGGCTGCGTCGAACGCCCCGGGCACGCCCCGGATCGCGTCGTGCCGCTCGGCGGTCGAGCCGTCAATGCTGACCGAAACGCGCTTAACGTCTGCCTCCTGGAGCCTATGCACTACCTCGGGCGTGATGAGCGTGCCATTGGGCGAGACAGCCACCCGGAGACCGCGTTTGCTGCCGTAAGCAGCGATGTCAAAGATGTCGTCGCGCAGCAGGGGTTCCCCGCCGGTGATGACGAAGATGGGCCGGCCGAGTTCAGCCAGCTGATCTATCAGGTGAAAGACCTCGTCGGTCTTCAACTCGTCTGCCTCTGGCGTGGTCTGGGCGCTCGCCCGGCAGTGCACGCAGGCCAGGTTGCAGGCCACGGTGGACTCCCAGGCTAGGATGCGGGGACCTTTGATATGTGGTGAGGCTTTCATGCTTCAAACACTTTCTAGCTGGCTGCCCGCAGTGTAATCTGTACAATCTGGACCGGGAGGCCTCGCCGCCGTCTGCCGGGCATGGGAGCGGGAGCCCAGGCTGCTATGAGACTCCATTGGTAGCTCCTAGCCATCGGGCTGCGTGTTTGGCCCAATAGGTGATGATCATGTCCGCCCCAGCGCGCTTGATGCTGATCAGCGACTCCAACGCCACTCGCCGCTCATCGAGCCAGCCGCGCTCCGCGGCGGCCTTGACCATACTGTACTCCCCGCTGACGTTGTAGGCGGCAAGCGGCAGGTCAAAGCGATCTCGCACCTGGCGTATCACGTCCAGGTAGGGCAAAGCTGGCTTGACCATGACCACGTCGGCCCCTTCGGCAACATCCATCGCCACCTCCCGCAACGCCTCGCGGGCGTTAGGCGGATCCATCTGGTAGCCACTGCGGTCGCCAAACTGTGGGGGCGAATCGGCCGCGTCACGGAACGGCCCGTAGAAGGCCGAGGCGTACTTGGCGGCGTAGGACATGATGCTCACACAATCGTAGCCGGCCTCGTCCAGCGCCGTGCGGATGGCGCCAACCCGCCCGTCCATCATGTCCGAAGGGGCGACCATGTCTGCGCCAGCCTCCGCGTGGCTGAGGGCCACCTTGCTCAGCACCCCCAGCGTCGCGTCGTTGTCCAAGCAGCCGCCGGGAAGCCCCTTGCCCTTGCAGTAGGTCGGCCGCTCACGGATGACGCCGCAGTGCCCGTGGCTGGTGTACTCGCACATACACACGTCGGTGATCACGAACAGCTCCGGCACGGCGTTCTTGATGGCCCGGATGGCCTGCTGCACAATCCCCTCAGGGTCAAAGTTCTCCGTGCCGATGGGGTCCTTTTCGGCGGGCAGGCCAAAGAGGATGACCGCCGGGATTCCTAACTGGGTGATCTCCTCCACCTCGGCCGAGAGCAAGTCCACCGACCAGTGATAGTTGCCTGGCATGGAGCCGATCTCTACTTTGACGTTCCTGCCGTGGACGACGAACAATGGATAGATAAGGTCTGCCGGGGTCACCACATTCTCACGCATCAGACGGCGGAAGTTGGGGCTGCAGCGCAGCCGCCGCGGGCGGCTTCGGGGAAAGGTGCTAGGCTCCATCGAGTCCGATCTCCTCGTCAGTAAGATAGCAGGCTGGGTCATCGGCCCACACGTCGTCGTGGACCGCCTCGGCCCGCACGCGGAAATTGCCGTTGCAGATGTCCAAGTATTGGCAATCGGCGCAGCGGCCTTTGAGCAGGGCCTTGCGATCCTTCAAGCCGGCCATCAATGGGTCGCTGATGTCGGTCCAGATCCGACTGAAAGGCCGCTCCCGCACGTTGCCGAACGCGTAATGCTGCCAGAATTGATCGGGGTGCACGTTCCCCCGATGATCCACCGCGCCGATCCCGATGCCGGTGGAGTTGCCGCCGTTCCAGCGCAACAGTTGCAGCACGTCATCACTTCTCGTCGGCTGCCGCTCCTGGACGCGGCGCAGGAGGTGTGGGCCGTCGGCGTGGTTGTCTACCGTAAGTATCTCGATGTCCACGCCTCGGCTCGCGAAGTCCTCTGTCCGGTCAAAGATGAGGTCGACAGCAGCGCGGCTTTCCTCCAAAGACAGATCATCCTCCTGGATGCGGACCCCTCGCCCAGCGTAGACCAGGTGGTAGAAACAGGCGCGGCGGATGTTCTCCACCTCCAGAAGGTCCAGTATGGCGCTCAAGTCTTCGTAGTTGTGCCGATTGAGCGTCAGGCGAAGGCCCGTGCGCACGCCCACCTCCGTGCAGGCCCGGATGCCGCGCAGAGCGGCGTCAAACGCCCCCCGCTCGCCGCGAAAGCGGTCGTTGGTGGCACCGATGCCGTCCACGCTGATGCCGACGTAAGAGAAGCCTGCCTCCTTGATGCGCCCTGCCACCTCGGGGTCTATGAGCGTGCCATTGGTCGAGATCACTGCTCGCAGGCCGCGCTGGACGGCGTAGGCACCTAGCTCGAACAGGTCGTCTCGCAGCAGCGGTTCACCGCCGGAAAAGAGCAGTACGGGCGCGCCAAAGTCCGCCAGGTCCCCGATCATGGCCTTGGCCTCAGCCGTTGTCAGTTCGTCGGGGTCCGGCTGGGCGCGGGCCGTGTAGTAGCAATGAATGCAGCGGAGATTACATGCCTTTGTGCTATTCCAAACGACAACGGGCTTCTTGTCGTGGGTAAACTGCAACAGGTGACTCGGCGAGCTCTCGGAGCGCCGGCCATAGCGCAGGACGTCCGAGGGCGTGACTTTGCCGCAAAGGAGTTTGGTTACTCCGATCATACGACCTATGCCTCCACAAAGTTCACTATCGCCTCTACCAGCCCCTCGATGGTGTGTTCGTCGGCCACCACATCCACTGTGATCCCAAGCTCTTGAGCGGTTTCTGAAGTGATAGGACCAATGCAGGCTATGACGGCCTTCCCCAATGCTGCCCGCCAACCCTCGCCTACCTCAGCCTCCACTGCCGACACCAGGTTGCGAACAGTGGAAGAGCTGGTGAAGGTAATGATGTCTAAAGTCTCCCCTTGAAGTATGCCCTTGATCTTCCCACTAGGCTGGTCGGGAAGGGTCCGGTAGGTTGTGACCTCATCCACCACAGCCCCTCTGGCCTCGAGGCCTTGAGCCAATGCGGGCCGAGCCAGCTCAGCCCGAGGCAGCAGCATGCGCGCCCCAGCGACGCCATCCATACCTTCCACGATGGCTTCCGCCACATACGTTTGCGGCACATAGTCAACCCGCAAGCACCGCCTCTGCAATTCACTCGCTGTAGCGGGCCCGATGGCTCCGAGTTTCACTCCGGCCATGGCCCGCACGTCCAGTCCCATGGCCAACAGCCTCCCTATGAAGCTGTCCACCCCGTTGACGCTGGTGAATATCACCCAGTCATACGATGGAAGGCTTCGGATGGCCCGGTCAAGAGGTTCAAGATTCTCTGGAGGAACGATCTTGATTGTCGGATACTCTACGGGTTCGGCGCCCAAAGCCCGCAACCTCGCTGACAGAGCGCTGGCCTGCTCCCGTGAGCGCGTGACCAGCACCCGCTTGCCAAACAGGGGCTTGGTATCAAACCAGCGCAAGCTCTCTCTGAGGTTAACCACCTCGCCGACCACGGTGACCACGGGAGGCCTGATCCCGGCCTCCTTTGCGCGATCTACGATATTTCGCAGGCTGCCGGTCACCGTTTGCTGCTTCGCCTCCGTCCCCCAGCGAATCAGGGCCACCGGCGTGTCTGGGGCGCGACCGTGCTTCAGCAGTTCATCGGTGATGAGTGGAAGGTTCCCAACGCCCATCAGGAAGACCAAGGTGCCGACACCGGTCGCTATCTTAGCCCAGTCGATACTGGAGTCCTCTTTTGTGGGGTCCTCGTGGCCAGTAATCACGGCGAAGGTGCTTGTGTACCCTCGGTGAGTCACCGGAATGCCGGCGTAGGCTGGAGCAGCGATGGCGCTGGTCACCCCTGGTACTATTTCGAAGGTGATGCCCGCCTCAGCCAGGGCTCCAGCCTCCTCTCCGCCGCGGCCGAACAGGAACGGATCGCCGCCCTTGAGACGAGCGACCCTCTTCCCCGCCAAGCCCTTGCGCACCAGCAGGGAGTTGATCTCCTCTTGCGGCAAAGCATGGTGATGGGCGGATTTGCCAACGTAAACCAGCTCGGCCCCTTGGCTAACCATAGTCAGCAATTGGGGGCTGACTAGTCGGTCATATACCACCGTGTCGGCTGTCCGGATACACTCCAGGCCCTTTACAGTAATGAGGCCGGGGTCGCCGGGACCAGCCCCTACCAGATAAACCATACCTTTGTCTTTCAACCTACTGCCTCGGTTATGATCTCCCCAGCTCCCCTCGACAACAGCCTCTGCGCCAGCATCTCGCCCAGCGCCTCAGGATCGCTGTCCGCCCCAACGGCTTCATCCCGTAGGAGGCGCTGCCCATCTAGACTGGCTACCAGCCCCTTCAGGAGCAGCCTCTCCCCCTCCACAGCGCCCTGGGCGGCGATCGGCACGGCACATCCCCCCCCGAATGCCGCCAACAAAGCTCGTTCCGCCCGTGTTGCCGTCTCAACGTCGTAGTCGTTGATCCCCTTCACCAAGGTGGCCATTTGTTGATCGTCCTCACGTATCTCAACCGCCAAGGCCCCTTGTCCAACGGCGGGCATCATGATCTCCACAGGCAGGTATTGTGTGATAACGGATGCAAGACCCAGGCGTCGCACGCCTGCTGCGGCCACTACGACCGCGTCATATTCGCCCGCACGTACCTTCCGCAGCCGGGTCTCCACGTTGCCTCTGATGTCTCGCACCTCCAGATCAGATCGTGCGGCCAGCAGTTGAGCTCTTCTCCGGAGGCTGCCGGTACCTACTACTGTTCCCGTGGGCAGATCCGCCAACTCCACCCCGGACGCCGATACTAGCGCGTCCCGCGGGTCCTCGCGGACAGGCACGGCTGCTATGACTAGGCCGTGAGGCAGGTCTGTGGGAACATCCTTCAGACTATGTGCCGCCAGGTCAATCTCTCCCGACAGCAAGGCGTCTTCAATCTCTTTGACGAACACTCCCTTGCCGCCGATCCTTAGTAGAGAGACGTCGTGAAGGATATCCCCGCTCGTCTTGACCGTCTGGAGGCGTATCTCCAGCTCTGGATGGAGTTGGGACAAACAGGACATGACCCACTCGGCCTGGGCCACGGCCAAGGGGCTAGCCCGAGTACCTACTACAACTTCTTTGCGATCCATCTTTGACAAGAACAACCCCTATCTTACGGAGTATGATCTTTGCATGGGCGCCCACATGCCTAGGAAGTGTGGACCGTCGAGAAGAGAACGCCGCTGCCCATGTAGGTGATGAGAACAACGACGAAGCCAAGTACCAGCAGCCACGCGGCCCGCCTCCCGCGCCAATGAAGCCCGTTGCGGGCGTAGAAATACCCCATGTATATCACCCAGGTGACCAGCGCCAGAGTCAGCTTTGGATCCCACAGCCAGAATGTGCCCCAAGCTTGCTCGGCTTCCATCGAGCCGGTGATCAGGGCCAGGGTCATACAAGGTAGCCCTAGCGCAGAGAGGATTCTTCCCAAATTCTCTGTCGCCTCCAAGGGCGGAAGGCGGTAGTGGAGCGTGGTGGGCCGCTTCTGACGAAGTATGTAATCCTGGGCAAGATACAGCATAGCGCTCACGAAGGCCAGAGTGAAGAACCCATAAGCCAGAAATGAGCTACTCACGTGAGCCACCAGGAGCGGGCGCAGGAGCAAGAATCGGGCCGGTCCCGTGGGGGCCAGAATAGCTAGCCCGCCCAACAGAAAGCCGATCAAGATGACAGGGGTCACCCAAGCGCCCCACGTACCGTAGCCATATCGAATCTCCAGAACCCAAAAGGCTATTCCCACGATCCACGCGTACAGCACGAGAGAATGAAAGGTAGTGGCGATCGGCAGAGAACCAGAGTCCGCAATATACGCTATCAAGAAGAGGGCGTGCAAAACCCATCCG
>JAUWYD010000157.1 GCA_030616025.1 Chloroflexota bacterium | reverse complement strand
ACTTTGGAGGAGTGCGGGTTGGTTTCCGTTACCCTTCCTACCAAGCCCCGGTGCGTCAGTGCCGGCATGCCTACGGCAACGCCCTCTGCGGTGCCACGATCAATGATAAGATAGCCCACGAAACCACTGGGGTCGTGGCCGATAACTTCGGCTGACAGGAGTTCGAAGGAAGGGTTAGCCTGCTTGAAGTTCAGATGTTCTCGCAGAGTAACGTTTTCGATCTCCGCTTCACGCAGGCGCACATTCTCAATAATGAGTTGATCGACAAGCTTTTGCAGATCCTCGTTCTCCGCCCTGCAAGCCTCAACATCAGTGAGGAACTGGCGCACATTAGTGACTCTTCCCCCAAGAGAGGTGAGTCCCTCCTGTATGGGAGCAGTGACGTAGGCCATGAGATCCTTCACGGGCTGCAGGCGGTTCGTTCGGTCGAGGATCAGACCCGTTGCGGACAGTGAGAGAAAAAGGAGGAGGAACAACGCGATTCCTCCTCGCTGAAACCGAGACAAGAGCGCCTCCTCGCATTAGCGCCGAGTATTACGGCGTTGAGTGGTGGTGAGTACGTGGCTCAAGGTGTCTAGGTGTTCGAGGACAACTCCTCCCCCTCGCACCACGCAGGTCAAAGCATCATCGGCCACGTACACGCGCATCTTGGTCTCGTCGGCGAGGCGTTCGGCTATCCCCTTGAGAAGAGCACCGCCGCCGGCCATAGCCACCCCCTGTTCCATCAAGTCGGCGATCAACTCTGGTGGGGTTTCCTCAAGAGCGGTCTTGACCTCATCGACGATCATGCCAACAGGAGCGGACAGAGCTTCGCGCACCTCGACGCTGCTGATGTCCACCGCTTCGGGCAGGCCAGTGATGAGGTTGCGCCCTCGTAGGGTCATAGTCTGTTCCTCCTGAAGAGGATAGGCTGAGCCAATGGCTATCTTGATCCGTTCCGCCATGCGTTGGCCGATCAGTAGATTGTATTTCTCGCGAGCATACCGCATGATCTCCTCATCCATCTCGTCTCCGGCTATCCGCAGAGAGCGGCTGGCGACTATGCCTCCAAGGGAGAAGACTGCCATCTCCGAGGTTCCCCCCCCGATGTCGACGATCATGCTTCCCACCGCTTCGTTGATCGGGAGGTCGGCTCCTATCGCTGCGGCAGTAGGTTGCTCAATGAGCAGAGTCTGCCGGGCACCGGCGTTACTACACGCGTCGTGTACGGCTCGCTTCTCTACCTCGGTGACTCCACTGGGAAGACCCACCACCACGCGAGGCCGTGGCACGGGCAGGAGGGCACGCTCGTGGACCTTCTTTATGAAGTAGTGAAGCATCTTCTCGGTGACATCAAAGTCCGAGATGACCCCGTCACGAAGAGGCCTGACCGCCACTATGTTGGCCGGCGTACGCCCTACCATTTCCTTGGCTTCGTCGCCAACGGCGAGAACCTTCTTGCTCTTCTTCTCAATGGCGACGACGGACGGTTCATTGATTACGATTCCTTGACCTCGCACCAATACAAGAGTATTGGCCGTGCCCAAGTCAATGCTGACATCCTGGGAGAACAATCCCAAGATGGCGTTCAAAGGACTAAACACAGATATCTCCTCTCTCTGGCCACCGGTCCATGAAGGACGACCCCTATTCTGCCTCGCCTTCTGGTTCCTCGTCCTCCGGCTGCTCCGCCTCCTCCAACACTTCCTCGGGTTCCTCTTCGCGTTCCTTGGCTGCGGCTATTACCTCTACTTCAACGGGTTCGACTTCTTCCTCCACGACCTCCTCAACCACCATCTCCTTTATCGGGAGCACCTTGACGATTACTTCCTCGGGGTTGGTCAGAATCTCAATGGCCTCGTCTACTACGAGATCCTTGACTAGGATAGCCTGGTCTTTCTCTTCCAGGCCGCTGACATCCACGTCTATGGATTCGGGCAACTCACCAGGCAGACACTGCACCTGCACAGAGTCAAGGCCTCTCATCAGTAGCCCGGCTTTCGTAGCGACGGCGGGTGCCTCCCCCACAAGAGTGAGGGGTGTCTCGGCAGTGATCGTCTCTGTCATGACCACTTCGTATAGATCAACGTGAAGCAACGAGTGCGTGATGACGTCGCGCTGGACTTCACGAGCCAGGGTCATTCGTGGTCTGTCAGCCTGGTCGATCCGCAGGCTGATCAACTGGTGCATGCCGGCCCTGTCTAGGACCGACCGCAAGTCTCGCTCTCGCACCTGGAGGGAGACAGGCTCGGTTCTTGGTCCATATAGAGTTGCAGGGATAAGGCCGGACCTTCGAAGCCGCTTCGTCTTCTTGCCGAACACATCTCGGGATTCTGCTCTTAGCTCAATCTGTTCCATGAACATGCACCTTTCGTTCTTTGACTCCTAAGATCCTTATTATACCACCACAGAATGATTCATCAAGTCTTGATTCTCACCTTAGCACTCGTAGCCTGTCTTGCCAGTAGTGCGTCGCACCGCACGAGGATTGTATGCCAACCCTGTCAATAAGTCAAGAGGTCAAAGGCTGCGAAGGTTTGACATTGCCAAATAGTTATCCTAGAATGTCTACTAAGCTCAGGCCACACGTTGGCATCATTGGAGAGTATGTGGATGAAGCCGACGAGCAGTGTAGAGATAAGGGAAGCCTTCCTGGATTTCTTTGCTCAGAGAGGGCACTTAGTTGTTCCCAGCTCCTCTCTGGTGCCAGAGGGCGATCCGACTCTGCTCTTCACCGGAGCTGGAATGGTGCAGTTCAAACAGTATTTCTCTGGTGAAGTGGAGCCTCCCTCGAGACGTCTGGCTTCTGCCCAGAAGTGCTTTCGCACCACAGACATAGACAAAGTGGGTAACGAGCGGAGCCTGACTTTCTTCGAGATGCTCGGTAACTTCTCTATCGGGGACTACTTCAAGAGAGGCGCCATCGAACTCGCGTGGGAGTTCGTGACGGAATGCTTGGAGTTGCCTGGAGATCGTCTCTGGGCCACTATTCACCATGACGACGAGGAGGCCTTTGTCTTGTGGCAAGAAATCGCCTTGCCGGCTACAAGAATAGTCCGCCTGGGCAAGGAAGACAATTTCTGGGGCCCTGCTGGCGAAACGGGGCCCTGCGGGCCCTGTTCGGAGATGTTCTATGACCGCGGTCGTGAGGTAGGTTGTGGCCAGGAAGATTGTGCACCTGGCTGCGACTGTGAGCGCTTTCTAGAGATTTGGAATCTGGTCTTCATGGAGTATGACCAAGACTCGGAGGGCGGCCTTGCGGCTTTGCCACAGCAGAACATCGACACGGGGATGGGGCTGGACCGAACTGCGGTGGCGATGCAGAACGTTGAGTCGGTTTATGAGACCGATCTCTTTGCTCCTATCGTGGCCAAGGTTGGTGGTCTGGTGCAGAGATCATACGGAGACAACGGTGTGGCGGATCGTTCGCTGCGCATTATTGCAGAGCACGTGCGTGCAGTCACTTTCCTCGTCGCAGATGGCATCCTGCCGGGCAACGAAGGCCGCGGATACGTTTTACGGCGTATTTTGCGTCGCGCCGTGCGGCATGGGAGGCTATTGGGAAGAGAAGAGCCCTTCTTGGAAGAGATAGCCCAGACAATAATAGGACTGATGGGAGAACAATACCCTGAGCTGAGGGATCGACGAGACTTCATCTTGGGGGTACTGGCCCAGGAGGAGAAGGGTTTCCAGTATACCCTGGCTGTCGGCTCGGCCCTTTTGCAGGACCTCTTGGCCGACATCTCATCGGCAGGGAAGAGCCAGATCCCCGGTAAGGAGGTCTTCCGCCTGTACGACACCTATGGGTTTCCTATGGAGCTGACCAGAGAGATAGCTGCCGAGAAAGGGCTTGAGCTCGACGAGGAGGGCTTCGCGAAGGCCATGGTCGAGCAACGCGAACGGGCGCGCGAGGCGCAGGCCTTCGGATTGGCAAGGGAGAGTGAATTCTATCGCCGCTTCGAGCTGCCGCACACCGATTTCCTCGGCTACGAACGACTCGAGACGACGACGGAGGTCATCAACTTGGCAAGGGATGGCCAGATTGTGGATGAGGTGGTCGAGGGGGAGCAAGTTGCGGCGATCCTCAAGGAGACGCCCTTCTATGCCGAGGCCGGCGGACAAGTTGGTGACACTGGCACATTGAGCGATGCTGGCGGCGAGGTAGCGGTGTCGGACACCCGGAGCCCTTTGCCGGGGCTTGTCGTCCACTATGGTAGCGTCACGCGCGGAGCGATCCGCGTGGGCGACGTGGTAGTCGCCAAGGTGGACGTGGACAGACGTCTAGACATAGCGCGCAATCACACAGCCACCCATCTGTTGCA
>JAUWYD010000352.1 GCA_030616025.1 Chloroflexota bacterium | reverse complement strand
GCTCTATGGACACCGCAACAACCCCCAGGGGTACGCCCAGGCGCTGGAGCGCTTCGATGCTCGTTTACCGGAGATTATGGACTCTATGAAGGCCACGGACGTGCTTTTCATTGTCGCCGACCACGGGAATGATCCCACCACGCCCAGCACCGACCACTCGCGTGAGCATGTGCCTTTGCTGGTCTATGGGGTACAGGTGAAGGAAGGGGTGAACCTGGGCACCCGTGACACCTTCGCCGACGTCGGGGCCACTATTGCCGAACTTCTGGGCATACAGCCGTTGTCCAACGGTACCTCTGTTGCCCCAGAGATCTTGAAGAAGCAGTAGGGGTGGCTGCGCGACGACTCGTGGGGAAGAGTCACCGTGCTTGACATAAGCCGGTGTGATCAGTGAGCATCACCCGGTGACAGTCCAGAAATCTCAAGGCGAGTGGTCAGCTGATTCTCTCAAACAGTTTGTTGTAGGCAGGGGGAAACCTGGGCTCGAAACCCTGGTAGAGCGGTATTGGATATGCCATCCCCACCTGACGTCCTGATGTCCGCACCCCCTCGATCAACTGGTCGACCAGGTGCACAGGGGCGGTAAAGGCTAGCTCATCGTCGGCTGTCATGGCGAAGATTCGATCGCCTCCGCCCGGCAGCACCAGCTGGCACTGCTTGCTCTGAAAGGTGCGGATGATCCCCTCTGCGCAGGATGCGGCCCTGCCTCCGAAGGACGACGTGATGGGATCTCCTTCATGATAGGTGGCAGCCTGTACCAGGCGCATCATCTGGCCAGCATTGGCGTAGACCATGACCAGATCGGGCTCCCACGTCGTGAGCTCTAGCGGGGACAGGATCAAGCCTGCGCACTGCCCCTTGTCCAGCCTGGGGATGGCTTCGATTTGCCGTCGAGCGGCTTCTGAGTTCTCGGCGTACTCAGCTGCCAGCATGAGGTCCGCTACCTCGTCCACCGTCGGCTCGTTTTCCACCCAGCCATAAGCTATCAGCGCCGCGACACAACACACGTCTTCTTTGAACAGACCTACCTTCCAGCCGTACCTTCTGGCCATGGTGATCCCTTGGCAGATGGTCACCCTATGCTTCAGCAGCCTGGTTGGCCGGCGGACTCTCTTTGGCAACTCCTCCTCTGCGCGAAGGAGCTTGATCGCCAGTGGCCTCGTCTGCAAGCGAAGTATCTCAGTGAGGGCTTTGCCTTGCTCTGCTCCATCGTACATCTCGTCTCACCTCCTGTGGGTGTCGGGCCCCGCGATTCTTGGCTGACATTATAGTGTGAGCGCGACGGGGCAGCAAGCAAGGCTGCTGGACCGTCCTGGCATAGTGGCCAAGCCGTGATAGGATCAACGCCAGATGGGAGCAAGAGGCCGTGTTGGGCAGCCTCCTGAGGGTCTTGCGTCAGAAAGCCGCCTGTGGTATACTTAGCGCAGTAGTCAAGATTCTTGGTTTTATCGCAGAGCGTGTTCGAGGAGGGGAGGATGTATCAGAAGGTCACCATCGTAGGCAATCTGGGGAATGATCCCGAGATGCGCTATACCCCGAGCGGCGTGCCGGTGACGCGGTTCAGTGTAGCCACCAACCGGCGTTGGACAAGTGCCGAAGGGGAGCAGCAGGAGGAGACGGCCTGGTTTCGCGTGTCAGCCTGGAGGGGGCTTGCTGAGACCTGCAATCAGTACCTGAGTAAAGGAAGACAGGTTCTGGTCGAGGGGCGCATGGTCCCAGACAAGGAGACCGGTGGCCCCAGGGTGTGGACAGGAAACGACGGAGTGGGCCGCGCCTCCTACGAACTGAATGCCCTCACGGTCAGGTTCCTGGGTGGCAGAGGCGAGAGAGAGGAAGAGCTCCCGCCGGAGGCACCTGAAGCAGCTGACGAGGGCGAGGAAGAGATCCCCTTCTAGGTCTGGCCGGTGGGTGACAGGCATATCGTGCCCTCACTTAGCCGTCAGACCACTTCGGGGTGCGTTGCGTAGGTCCTAGAACAAGGTTGGACAGACTTCCTCAGGGGTGAAAGTGGGATTGCCGCAGCCGTAGTGCGCCCGCACGGCTTGACGTG
>JAUWYD010000243.1 GCA_030616025.1 Chloroflexota bacterium | reverse complement strand
CTTCCCTTCGAACCTGTCTGTAACGGGAAAGCTGATGAATATCGGTGATGTTGTCCTGCGCATCGTCCATTCAACAGATGTGATCGGGCACGAGGAGGTAGATCCGAAGCGGGTTGAAAGGCTCGCTCGGCGCCTGCAGAGTGACGGCATCCTCAAGAACCCGCCTGTGGTGGCGGAAGCGGGAGATCAATTTGTGGTCCTGGACGGAGCCACGAGGGTAGCGGCTTTGAGGGAGCTCGGCATCCGGGACGTTCTGGTCCAGATAGTGGATTATCATGCGCCCAGCATTCAGTTGTTCGCCTGGTGTCATGTCGTGGTCAACGTATTGAGGGACGAGCTGGTGAAGCGCCTGGAAGACATTAAAGGGGTGGAGGTCAAGGCCATGGACCTGGGTCTGGCCCGCAGGGCGCTGTCCCTCAGGACGATTCTCTGCTACGTGGTGTTGCAGGATGGCTCTGTCTTGGGCGTCAAGGGTGGGATGAACCTGGAAGCGCAGGTTGCCCTTCTGAATGACGTAGTCGACGCATACAAGGGCGAGGCGGAAGTATACCGGGCCGTGACCGACGAACTGGAAGGACTGCTGGAGGAGTACCCGGATCTCACCGCGGTGCTGGTCTTTCCTTCTTATAGTCGTGGCGAGATTATGAGGACATCACTCAACGGGGCGAAGTTGCCGATGGGTGTGACCCGACACACGATCTCTGGCAGAGCGATGGGGCTCAACGTGGATACGGTGATGCTCGATTCTGACATACCCCTAGAGCAGAAGAACGTCTGGCTCGACAGTTCGATCAAGAGGAAGATCAAGGACAGCCGCGTCAGGTTCTATCAGGAGCCGGTTCTCAGGTTTGATGAGTAGCGTGCTGGCGGATCGCGCGGCTGCTGAGCGATGCAACCGCGGCCGTTTTTGGTGGTGTCCGCCGCTTCTTGGCCGTTGGAGCACTCGCCGGAAGGAATCATCGATTGGGTGAACTGAGACAAGAGGTGCTCCTGGGTAACGAGGCCATCGCACGAGGCATCGTAGAGAGTGGATGCCATGTGGTGGCCTCTTATCCTGGTACGCCAAGTTCTGAGATCTTGCCAGCGGTCGTACGGTTCAAGAAGGAGTTGGGCCTACCCACCCATGTTGAGTGGAGCATCAATGAGAAGGTAGCCTACGAGGTGGCCCTGGCGGCCAGCTACACCGGCAAGCGGGGCGCGGTGATCATGAAGCAGGTCGGTCTGAATGTGGCCGCCGACCCACTGATGAGTTCGGCCTACACCGGGGTCAAGGGTGGCTTTGTGATCATCTGCTGCGACGACCCCGGGCCTCACTCTTCCCAGACAGAGCAGGATACCCGGTTCTTCGCCATGTTCGCCAAGGTGCCAGCTCTTGATCCCTCAAGCCCGCGCGAAGCGAAAGAGATGGTCAAGGCTGCTTTTGAGCTGTCGGAGAGACACCGTGTGCCGGTCATCCTGCGTCCAGCGATCCGTGTCTCCCATGCCAGACAGAATATCGCCTTCTCGCCGGTGCCGGAACTGGAGCGCCCTGCCGATTTCGAGAAGGACCCTGGGCGCTGGGCTGCCACACCTCGATTCCGCTATGTTCTCCACAAAGAACTGAATGAGAAGCTAGCAAGCATCGAAGAGGAGTTTGAGAAGTCGGAGCTCAACAAATGCGACGAAGGTCAAGACCACAGGCTGAGTTTCATAGCTGGAGGGACCAGCTATTCCGTCTTGACTGACACGCTCCGAGAGCTAGGACTGGGGGGGCTGTTCCCCATTCTCAAGATTGGAACGCCTCATCCGCTGCCGCAGAAGCTGGTGTCTGACTTTGTGGCAGGCTGCAACCAGGTACTGATCCTTGAGGAACCGGACGCCGTCATCGAGTTGCAGATTCTGGACAAGAACAAGGTGCTGGGACGACACAACGGCGTGGTGCCATCAGCGGGCGAGCTGACCCCCGAAGTGATAAGGCAGATACTGGCTGCGGAGATGGACAAGCTGGGCTTGGAGTTGCCTCCTGAGACTGATACCGGGGAGTTGGCGACGCTGGTCGCCGGTTTAGATCTTCCTGTGCGGCGACCACGGCTGTGTCCGGGCTGTATGCATCGCGCCGCTTTCTTCGCCATGAAGAGAGTCCTAGGCTCGAAAGCTATTTATCCCAGCGACATCGGATGCTATACCTTGGGCCTGAACCTTGAAGCGGTGGATACGTGTCTCGACATGGGAGCGGCAGTGACCATCGCCAGTGGCTTGTATCAAGCCTACCATCAAGACGGCAAGGAAGTGCCCATCGCCGCGACCATCGGTGATTCGACCTTCCTGCACGCAGGAGTCCCTGGCCTGGCTAACGCCGTACACAACCAGGCCCGCTTCATCCTGGTCATCCTGGACAACAGCATCACGGCCATGACCGGTATGCAGCCCACGGCCGATTCGGGCATCTTGGCCGACGGTCGTCAGGGCCAGAGGGTGGCTATCAAGGACCTCGTGCAAGCCTGTGGCGTAGGTTTCATAGAGGAGATGGATCCATATCGGGTGAGAGACTTCGAGGCGCTGGTCAAGCAAGCGCGGGAGTACACCCGACAGCCGGATGGCGGAATCGCCGTCATTATCGCCAAGCGTCCGTGCGTCCTCTACGACCCTACTCCCTTGCAGGAGAGTCCGGTGCGGGTGACAGTCACCGAGGAGTGTGACAGTTGCCGGTACTGTCAGCTGGCCTTCGAATGCCCGGCTCTGGTACTCAACGAGGCTCTGGATCGGGTGGTTATTGATCGGCGAATCTGCGTGGATTGTGGCGTCTGCGTCGAAGCGTGTCCGAAGGGGTGTATCGTTGAAGCCCAGCAATGAGTTGGACTTCAAGCTGATCCTTTCCGGTGTGGGAGGCCAAGGTGTCCTCTTCGCGACCAGGATATTCTCGGAGAGCGCCTTGGCCCTGGGGTGCGACATCTTGGGTTCCGAGACCCATGGGATGAGCCAGCGAGGAGGCTCGGTTATCTCACACCTGAAGATAGGCGCGTACGCGAGCCCCTTGATTCGCCACAGCACGGCTGATGTCCTGATCTCCTTCGACGAGGATGAAGTGTACCGTACTTTAGCCTTTGTCAGGCGTGGCGGCCTTTGCTTCGTCAACAGTTCTCGGGGCGAGTTTTGGGACGCGGGGGTGAAGGCATACTTGGCCAGGAATGAAATCACCGCTCATAGCTTCGGAGCCGATAAGATTGCCCTGGAACTGGGCTCACCGCGCTCCTCCAACCTGGCCCTCATCGGCTATGCTGTGAG
>JAUWYD010000013.1 GCA_030616025.1 Chloroflexota bacterium | reverse complement strand
GCCCGTGCCCGTCGTCCGGGCTTGGCTGGGCTGGTACTGGTGGTGGCGTTGGAGATGGCGTTCGACGGCACGCTCGCTACGAGAAGAGGCGTGGCCGCGCCCACGCCTCTTCTGATTACAGGGCCCTTACTCACCAGTTTCATCCACCTTGCGTTCTTGTTCCCCTGACAGGTCAGTATATGTAGCGAACCAGTCAAGCAGCTCCTGAGCTCTCCTCGCACTCTGCTGCTGTCTTTCCCTTTCCCGGAAGGCGTCCAGCCGCGCGAATACCTCCTCCTGAACACGACGTGGCTGGTGCACCCAGGAGAAGGTAAAGGCCGCTTCGCTACCAGCGGTCTCAATAACCACATTGCCGTAATCGAGCATGTTGGCAATTACGCCGGGGATCTCATATCCGATATCTTGTATCATGGCCAGGCTGGCCTCCCTGCGCTCCTCGCGCAGCCCCAGAGGCAGCCTTTCGAGATCTATAATGCGGTCATCAGTCAGTTGGTAAACATCGTTGCGCCAGTCCTCGTATCTGTACCATAGGAGAAAGAGGCCTATCGGTACCCCGACCAGAATCGCGACCCGGAAGCAGGATTCAAAGCCGGCTGCAGGAGAGAGCAGGTCGAGAAAGGCCGCTGTGCCCAGTTGTACCAGCATGAAAAGCAGGAGGAAGGGGCCAGCGATCTTCTCAATGAGCCTGAACCAGTGCTTCCGCCAGGTGACTATTCCATTCTCCTCAAGCCGCATCTGGGGCAGGACATAACTTCGGAATGCCCCAAGCAGATCGGTCAGGAGTGTGGTCTCACGCGGAACGGTGGGTGAGACTTGGGGCTCAGCAGTCGTGGGCACCTGATCGCGTTCAACGGTAGGTCCAGCTTCTCCTTCGACCAGGCCCAACTCCAGTTCCAGCTTGCGCCGAATCGCATCTCGCTCCTCTCCTCTCTCCTCGGTCTTGATGCCCTCCAACTGCTCGAATATCTTGTCCCTGACCCAAGCAGCGTTTCCAATGGTTTTGAAGACCACCTTTCCCTTGGCGCCGGCCGTCTGGATGCTCAGATCGTTGAAGTGCAGTAGTCTGCCCACGACGCTGGGCATCAAGATGTAGATATCCTGGATGCTCTCCAGTGGTGCCTCGCTGCGCGATTCTCGAAGAAAGATGGTTTTCTCTACGTGAACGACCCTCTTATTGGTGACCGCGTAATAGTCATTCCGCCAGTCAATGAACTGCCAGCCGAGCAGAGCCAGAGCGCTGGCGCCGACTAGTGTGCATGCAATGTAGAGGGAAATGCCGGCCCAATCGAAGGCTGGCGCCAGCGCCAGAATGGCAGCCAATGCCAACACTGGAAAGATCAGCAGCCATAAGCTGCGGACAAAGGCGTACGTATGCTTGTAAGACAGTGTGGCCAGCACTTCTCCTTCGCGTTGCCAGGGGAGACGTTGCTTTAGCATCATTCCGCGCACGTCCGCCTCTACGTTGAGAGCCTCTCTTATGGAGGGGAAATCTTCTAGGAGTTGGTCAAAATCTCTCTTGTTCAGGTAGAACAGGCTTGTGTCCTCCACCAATTGCACGCTCGTGTCCCTGGGCTCACCCAACAGAAGGGAGCGCTGACCGAAGAACTCCCCGTCCCGCAAATAGGTGATGATCGAATCCTCGCCTGTCTCTTCCTGACTCAGTACCGCTACTTTGCCAGATTCTATGATGTAGAATGTGCCGGACAACTCACCTTGGCGGCAGATCACGCTTCCTTGCCGATAATGCGTCCGTCCTATTCTGGCGGCGATGCGCTGCATATCCTCGGTGGACAGCTTCTCAAACAGAGGTACGATGGCTAGACTTGCCAACTGGCGAAGGGACAACGCCTCACGGAGGTGAGGATGCCGATCCAATAGGCTGTCGAAATCCCCTTTCTCCAGATAGACGAGGACCGCAGCTTGCTCCACGTCTACGGTCACATCCCGGCGCTCACCAGTAAGCAAGGAGTGCTCCCCAAAGGAGTCCCCTGCCTTCAGATAGTTTAGCACCCTCTCCTTTCCTCGTTCGTCTCGAAACCAGACTTTTAGCCGGCCAGAGACGACCATGTAGAGGCTGGTGTCCAGCTGGCCCTGGCGATAGACTGTGCTCCCCGGGCGGTGTGATCTCTCCTTTACCAACCCAGCTACGTGGCGGATGTCCTCATCAGACAAGGCGCTGAACAGGGGGATTCTCCTCAGCTGGCCTATCCTGTCCTCCATCGTCGTCTCCTAGAGGTACTCCTGTACCCTGCAAGCGATGGTCTTGTTCATACCTTCCACCATAGCCAACTCCTCGAGGGTTGCCCGACGGATGGCCTCCACTGACCCGAAACGCTTCAACAGCGCACGCCTGCGTTTTGGACCAACGCCCCGTATTTCCTCCAAGACGGACGTCAAACCTTGCTGGCGGCGCAACCGCCGATGGTAGGAGATGGCAAAGCGGTGGGCCTCGTCACGCAGATTCTGCATGAGTTGCAGCCCGGGAGAGTCGAGCGGCACAATGATGGGGTCCGGCACACCAGGCTTGAAGATCTCTTCTCGCGCCTTTGCAAGGCCGACAATTGGCACACCCTCCAGGCCGTATTCGGCCAGCACCTCCAGAGCAGCGTTGAGCTGACCTTTGCCGCCGTCAATGACGATCAGGTCTGGCACCCGCGCCCATGTTCCCTCGGCAGCTGCCTCCCTCACGATTGCTCTCCGAAAGCGGCGTCGAAGAACCTCCTGCATCATGGAGTAGTCATCGGGCGCTTGCACCGTTCGTATCTTGAAGCGACGATACTCGCTCTTCCGAGGCATGCCCTCGAGAAAGACCACCATGCTTCCCGTGGCCGCAACCCCTTGGATGTTGGAGATGTCATAGGCCTCTATCCGCAGGGGCATAGCTTCCAGAGTGAGGTGCGTCTGTAGGTCGCTCACGGCGGCCAGAGCCCTGTCCTTCTCGAGTCGCTCTCTGGTAATCAGGTGGCTGAGGGTCTGAGCGGCGTTTTCGACCACCATCTCTATCAACTCCCGCCTTGCTCCTCGGCGTGGGACGCGTAGCACGACTTTCGCACCGCGCTTATCTCGCAGCCACTGCTCTATGACACGCGTCTCGTCGATTTTGGTGGGCAGAAGTATCTCTGGTGGCACGTAAGCCGCGTGATCGTAGAACTGCTTGATGAACGAAGCCAGTATCTCCTCTGCTTCCACGTCATCGGCTCCGTCCAGTAGGAAGTACTCGCGGCCGATGAGTTTGCCGGCACGGATGAAGAAGACCTGAACACATGTCTCTCCGTCCTCGCGGGCGAAGGCGATGGCATCCTCGTCACTCATAGATGAAGAAACCACCCTCTGGCGCCTGATGACCTGTTCGACGGCGTGGATCTGATCCCTCAGGCTGGCTGCTCCCTCGAACTCCATCCGCTTGGCTGCGGAATCCATACGGTGCCTCAAGGAGGCAACAATCTTATCCCCTTTGCCCTCCAGGAAAAGGCAGACCTGCCTCATCATATCACGATACTCTTCCCTTGAGACGGCCCCGATACACGGACCCAAACAGCGCTTGATATGATAGTACAGGCAAGCACGATCATCAGTGCCCGTTATCTGCCTGTTGCAGGTCAGGTAGGGGAAGATACGTCGCAAGAGGTCTAAGGTTTTGCGCATCGCGCTGCTGGAGGTGTAGGGGCCGAAGTACCGCGCTCCGTCATGCAGCATCCGACGAACCACCTGCACCCGTGGGAAATCTTCTTGCCAGTTGACTTTGATGTAGGGGTACCGCTTGTCATCCTTCAGGCGAACGTTGTAGCGAGGACGGTGCTTCTTTATCAGGTTGCATTCCAGGATGAGGGCTTCCAATTCCGATTCGGTGACGATGAAGTCCACATCAGCTAGGTTCCACACCAGCCGCTGTACCTTGGGTGGATGGGCGGCCGAGGCATGGAAATAGGAGCGTACCCGGTTGCGCAGGTTTACTGCCTTACCGATGTAGAGGACCTCGTCGGCCTCTCCCTTCATCAGATAGACACCGGGCTCGGTTGGTATGGAATTGAGCCTATCCTTGATGTTGGGGATGGTCATCCCTGTGTGCTCTACTCGGCTGGGGACGCGGGCTTGCCGGGTGGAAACAGAATCTCTATCCAATTCTACACAAGACATGGCATGGGTGTCAACTCCATCCGAGGCACCCTTTGCCCATATGGGCCAGTTATGGTAGAATAGCTCAGGAGGCGATAGGTGCCCAGACAGAGGGTTTGATGGGCGAGCCTCTTCTTGTCGCTGGGAGGTAACAATGGAATTGAAGCAGTATCTGAGAGTGCTGGTGCGCAAGTGGTGGATAGTTGTGCTGGCTTGTGTAGTCACAGTTGCCAGCGCTGTGGTCTTCAGCGAGGTGCGACCGCCCATCTATCGTTCGTCCGCCGTGTTACAGGTGATCCCGGCCAGGTATGACTACGGACTTACTCTGGCCGCAGAGCAGCTGTTGAGGCAGTTCGCGAACCAGATTCACACCACCAACATGGCTCAGCAGGTGATAGATGAGCTCCAGCTTGACATAACTTCCGACAAGCTCCTAGCTACCGTGACAGTCGCTCCCATACCGGAGGATTTTCTTATCCAGATAGATGCGGATAGGGCCAGTGCAGAGGAAGCTCGTGACGTGGCCAGCACCTTGGCTCACGACTTCGTGGCCTTCCATGCGGCGCAGTTATTGGACATAGACCGCCGGGATCGGGTGAAGATACGGATCCTTGAGGACGCCAGGTACGGTTGGGTGCACTGGCCTAAAACGAAGACCCTGGCTCTGGCAGGGGGCGTGCTGGGACTGCTAATTGGACTCTTACTGGCTTTCGGCTTGGAGTATCTTGAGTCTGATGTACTCAGGTCTTCCGAGGATGTCGAGCGGTATGTGGGCGTGCCGGTGCTGGGCTCTATCCCCACCATCGCCGCCAGCGAAGGGGCAGGGAGTTCGGAGTGGAGAAGACGCTTTGCTCTTCCATGGCTAAGGTAGCCCCTGAGGGTTCCTGTGGTTACTGAGGCTGGGAGTTGCCGCTAGTGGTTGCGATGATATAGGCATCGCTGTATGATCATGTGCCAAGTACCCATAGTGGAGGCTTGAAATCATGGCTGTGAACAACCCGTCGGACAGTCTGGTCACTCTTACGAAACCCCGCTCCCCCGTCAGCGAAGCGTATCGCACGTTGCGGACCAACCTCGAGTTTTCCAGCTTGGACAAACCCGTGAAGACGATGGTGGTAACTTCTCCTGGGCCCGAGGAGGGAAAATCAACGACCCTGGCCAATCTGGCCGTCACGCTGGCTCAGGCCGAGAAGGAGATCATCTTGGTGGATTGCGACTTGAGGCGACCGTCGCAGCATGAGATCTTCGGCGTGAACAACGGGGTCGGCCTCACCACCATGGTCGTAGACGATGAGGCCATGGCTGATCCTCCTCTCCAACAGACGAGCGTCCCGGGGTTGTGGCTGTTGCCGAGTGGTCCTCTTCCTCCCAACCCATCAGAGCTGGTAGGCTCCCGTCGTATGGAGGAGATACTAGCTGTCTTGTCCCAGCGAGCAGACACCGTTTTGTTCGATGCGCCACCGGTTATTGCTGTGACGGATGCTGCCGTCCTGTCCTCCAAGGTGGATGGGGTATTGTTGGTCATCAACGCCGGAGGTACCAAGCGAGATCATGCCCAGAAGGCGAAGGCTTTGCTGGAGAAGGTGAACGCCAATCTTGTGGGAGCGGTTCTCAACAATGTGAAGATGGACACCAGTCTGCATAGGTACTATGCTGAGCAGTAGGGTGGCTAAGAGATGAAAGCAATGGAAGTACAATGAAGGCATTGATCTTGAGTGGGGGTAAAGGCACTCGCCTATACCCCATCACTTATACTAGCGCCAAGCAACTGGTGCCTGTGGCCAACAGGCCAGTACTCTTCCGGGTGATAGATGCCATCGTGGAGGCCGGCATTACTGACATCGGGATCGTCGTCGGCGACACCGCCGCCGAAATCAAGGCAGCGGTCGGCGATGGCTCCGAGTGGGGGGCCGAGGTGACCTACATCCAGCAGGAAGCGCCACTAGGGCTGGCCCACGCGGTTCTGATTTCGGAGCACTATCTGGCCAACGACAGGTTCGTCATGTTCCTCGGGGATAATGTCCTTGAGGGCGGTATCGCGGACCTGGTCACACAGTTCGCCGAGGGCGATTGGAACTCTCAGATTGTGCTCACAAGAGTGAATAAGCCCCAGCACTTTGGTGTAGCGGAATTGATGAACGGTCAGGTAGTGCGGCTGGTGGAGAAGCCCGACCTGCCACCCAGTGATCTCGCGCTGGTAGGCATCTACATGTTCGATCGGAACATCTTCGAGGCGGTGAAGAAGATCAAGCCTTCGTCGAGGGGAGAGTTAGAGATTACCGACGCTATCCAGTACCTGGTGGACCATGGATACAAGGTCTATCCCTACATCCATGAGGGATGGTGGATAGACACCGGAAAGCCGGGCGACATGTTGGACTGCAACCGTCTCTTGCTGGAGACCATTGACTCTCACAACCTGGGCACTGTGGATGAGAAGTCCAGTCTCTCAGGGCGTATCATCATTCAGAAAGGTGCTGAGATCATCAATAGCACTATTCGTGGGCCCGCCATCATTGGCGAGAATAGCCGGATTGTGGACGCCTACATAGGCCCGTTCACCGCTATCTTTCACGACGTTCTGATTGAGAACAGCGAGATAGAACACTGCATTGTCTTGGAGAACTGTAGGATCACAGACATCGGCACTCGCATCGAAGATAGCGTGATAGGGCGGAATGTCGAGATCACTCGTTCGCCGCTGAGGCCCAAGGCCTACAGAATGATGATAGGTGACAACAGCCAAATCGGGATATTGTAGCAAGCAGCTCACGAGAGCCCATTCTGCGGTGTATGGGAAATCGGGCGGATGGTAGTGGCGTGAGAGTTCAGGAGGTTGCTGGTGTGAAGGAAGCCCTGCCCGCATGAAGGTAACACTGGTTTGGAGTGGGGGAGGAATAGACGGCTTCAACAGCGCTGGCAAGGGCATGTCGGGAGGGTGGATTGGCCACGGACTGGCCTTGCTCTCGGCCTGCGCCAAGCAGGCGGGCCACGAGGTGAGCCTGATAGACCGACGAGCCCTAAGGGATTGGGACCATTTCCGCCAGGAGATACGACGCCGAGCTCCAGACGTGGCAGGCTTTAGCATGCTTAGCGTGGACTTCAACCCTGCCATGAGGGGCATGGAACTGGTCAAGGAAGCGAATCCGAATACTATTACGGTGGTCGGCGGACCTCACCCCACCCTCGCTCCCGATGAGGTGTTGAGCAGCCGTCTGGTGGATCATTTGGTAACGGGCGAGGGCGAAATATCCTTCATCGAGATGCTGCACAAGTTTGAGCGGGGCGAGACGGTTGGACGGCTGATCGAGGGCGAGAGACCTAACCTCGATGAACTGCCGTTCGCTGATCGGGACATCTACCTGAACGAATGGCGGAACGCCGGCTATGATTATGACTCGCCAGAGGCTCCCCTCACGGCGGAGACCCTTCCCCCTTTTGTGACCATCATCGCTGGCCGAGGTTGTCGTTACAATTGTGCTTTCTGCAAGCCCGGCGAGGACATTCTCTTCGGCAAGCGCGTGAGGCGACGAAGTGTCTCTCATGTCATGGCAGAATTGAAGCAACTGAGGGACAAATACCGCTTCAACACGCTGATGATTCATGACGACTGCCTAACCGAGGATCGAGCGTGGGTGACGGAGTTCTGCGACCAGTATGAGGCCGAAGGGTTCACCCAACCCTTCTGGTGCCAGGCGCGTGTCGACCACGTGGTCAGGCACGAGGACATGATCAGGCGCATGGCGGGTGTAGGCCTGGAGGGACTGTTCTTGGGTTTCGAAAGTGGCAGCGATCGTGTCCTCAGGTTCATCCGCAAAGGTACCACTGTTGCCACGAACCTGGAGGCGGCGCGTATTTGCCGCAAGTACGGCATTCGTATCTGGGCCAACTACATGCTGGGGCTGCCGACAGAGACCGAAGAGGAGATCAGGGAAACGATCACCATGTTGAAGGAGATTGATCCCGATTACTACAGCTCGGCGTTCTACACACCGTATCCGGGCAATGATCTCTACGACTATTGCATGGAGCGTGGCCTGTCACTTGTCAAGGATCATGACGGCTACAGGCGCAACCCCAGCGAGCCCAAGATCAAGGGCCACGATCCTGAGTTTCTGAGATGGGCTGTGAAGGAGTCCCAGCGTAGAAAGCTGCGCAATACCATCAGGCGAAGCTCCAGGTACTACTTGAAGCGCTATGCTTCACCCCGTAGGGCGATGGCCAGGGTAGGCAAGATGACGAAAGGTCCGCCTAGAGGGAGGGGATGAAATGGCTAATCCATCGGCGGCCAAGAGAATGAGGTATGAGCGAACGCTCCAAGCGGTAGGACGTCTCGCAGAGAAGCAGAGGTTGCGCGACATCTGCATTCTTGAGGTTGCAGGAGGCGTGGTGCTTCAAGGACAGGCCCTTGTCAGCACAAGGGATGCCTATCATCTTGTCTCCAAGACCAAGGTGCTCAGTCACGAGGACCTGGCGCAGTTGATACGCGACCTGTGAGCAGGAGTTCGCAGGTGTAGAGAGGAGGGACTCATGCAGAAGCTCTTCCAGGGCATGCTCAAGACTGACTACCAGGATGTCTTGAGAACCATAGGTCACTACGCAGACCAACATGGTTTCACCGGCATAAGACTCATCGAGACTGAGGATGGCCTGATCCTTCAGGGCAAGGTAGGCACTGGTGGGGCCAGGGGGGAGAAGAAAACGGAGACGTATCTCCTCACCATTCAGGATGTCAGGGACCTGATGCGCGAGGCTTACACCCGCCGGGGTACGAAACTGTAGCTTGCTCAGGAGTTGGTCCCAGAGGAGGTTCGAAACTTTGGAGAACTTGCTCATCACCGGTGGCGCTGGTTTCATAGGCAGCAACTTTGTGCACCACATCCTCGACAGGTATCCGGACTACAAGGTGATCGTGTACGACAAGCTTACCTATGCCGGCAACCTGGACAACTTGCAGGATGTCGCTGATGACCGCCGCTATAGCTTTGTCCGAGGGGACATTTGCGACATGGGCCTCGTTGAGGAGGTCGTCCAGGAGCACAAGGTCGACGGCATAGTCAACTTTGCTGCCGAGACCCATGTGGATCGCAGCATTGTCGAACCGGGCAGTTTCATCCAGACGGACGTCTACGGTACTCACGTCCTCTTGGAAGCGGTCAGGAAGTTCAGTCTGAGGAGGATGGTGCATATCTCTACGGATGAAGTCTACGGCAGCGTCGTCGAGGGGTCGTCAGTGGAGAGTGATAACCTTCGCCCGAATAGCCCTTATTCCGCCAGCAAGGCTGGCGCAGATCTGATGTGTCGTGCCTACCATGTCACCTACGGTGTCCCGGTGGTTATCACTCGGGCCTCGAACAACTTTGGAGCCTATCAATACCCTGAGAAGGTAGTCCCCCTCTTCATCACCAATGCCCTGGACGACAAGCCCTTGCCGCTCTATGGTGACGGGCTAAACGTGCGAGACTGGCTCTACGTTCTCGACCACTGTGAAGCCATCGATTTGATGTTGCACGAAGGGCAGGACGGAGAGATATACAATGTCGGCAGCAACAACGAGCTGACCAACCTTGAGTTAACGGATACCATCCTCGAACTGATGGGCAAACCGCAGAGCCTCATCCAGTTCGTCGAGGATCGGCCAGGCCATGATAGACGATACTCCCTCGATTCCGCCAAGATCCGCCATCTGGGATGGCGGCCCAAGCATGCCTTCGAGAACGCATTGGAGGGAACTGTGCGCTGGTACACGGAGAATCGGTGGTGGTGGGAGAAGATCAAGTCGGGCGCATATGACAGCTACTACGAGAGACAGTATGGCACGCGACAAGTTCTTACTGGCTCTTGAAGCTCAGGATAGCCCGATGCACACCTGAGGGGGCCCGAAAGACGCAATAGGAGTCGTGCAGTATAGTCTCCAGCCGATGGGATATTGGGGCACCATCGATGGAGACTTTTTCTGTCTCTTTTCCCAAGGGCAACAAAAGACTGACCTCTAGGGACGTGGGGTGGTTTGAGCCATAGTCGAGGACCACGAAATCAGAGTGATACTTGTAGTCGTAGGATACGTACATGCCGCTGGCTGGTTGAAGGACCCGGATTTGGCCATCATGTTTCCTAAGGCGAGGCTGTACGCTCACCTCATCCCTCTCTATTGTGACTCCGAAGAGCCCGCGCACGATGGCTTCGGCCACAGTAGCCGCGGCACTGGCATAGTTGTCTGATCCCCATCCCTTAGCTGTCGACGGCATCTGCCATTCGAAGATCTGTCCGGGATGCAGTGCCCAGTCTTGAGCCACCATCCTGAGATGGGCCAAAGCCAAGCCGGAATGGCCGCTCTCAAACTCCGCAGTTATCTGCATACCGCCCCACCAGTCCCACTGGCCACCGTTCTGGTATTCTCCTGGAGACATCTGCACATGCGCGAAGAACCCCTCTGGATAAGGTGGGTAGAGGCTCAGACCGGGTTTGCGGGATCCCGCAGAGAGTCGGGCGCGTTCCAGATTGGAAAAGATCCTCTGACTACGACGGGGATCGCTGAGGCCCACATTGGCGGCCAGCGCATTGGAGATGCTTATCATTTCCTCTTCTGGAAAGTCATGTGCGAGGGGAGTGAGGTGCTTGTGCACAAGATAGAATCCCCGCTGCGAGTTCCAGAGTTTCTCGTTCGTGGAGCGACGTAGCCGCTCGGCCCGCAACCGAAGGTCGCTTGCGCGTGGCCTATCTTCTGCTGCCTCGTTCATCTCCGCCAATTCCAGGAGGGCGCGGTAGGTCAAAGCCTGGTCATAGATGGAGAAAGTCCAGTGGTCGGTGTCGAAGTCTAAGTCCGTAGCGCTGACTGACGACTCGAATCTCACGTCTCCCCAATCGGTGGTGTGTCCTCGCTTGATGAGTTGATGGGTGCTGTCAAAGCGGCGCGTGTAGAGCCAGTCTAGTGCCCGGTTCAGCCGCGACACGACGGTCTCCCCTGCGAGTTCCTTTTGCAACCAGCCTATGCCGCCAGCGATCCGGTAGTATTGATGGGCGGCGTGGATCAAATGTGTCTCTTCGTCGGATACAGTGGTGGCTTTGTCGATGTGGCCATCAGGAGCAATGACCGCGCTGATCGCCCCACCGCCAGGGACGTCCCC
>JAUWYD010000075.1 GCA_030616025.1 Chloroflexota bacterium | reverse complement strand
GTCAAACTGGGGGAGGCGGTGGGCGTAATAGCCGCTCAATCCATCGGTGAGCCAGGCACGCAGCTTACGTTGCGGACCTTCCATACGGGAGGCGTGGTTGAGGGCGAACATAGAGACATTACTCATGGTTTGCCCCGTGTTCAGGAGCTTTTTGAGGCCCGGAGTCCGAGGGGGCAAGCCATCATTTCCGATCTCGAAGGCACAGCGCAGATCTTGCGCGAGGATGGCCTGCGTCGCATCACTGTCACAGCGACGGAAGTCTTTCGAGAGGAGCACCCCAGAAGACATGGCTACAGGATCTTGCTTGAGGATGGTGAGGAGATCGAGAAGGGCACCGTGCTAGCTGAGCGAGGTAGTGAGGGCAGCCCGCGCTTCGAGCAGGTGGTTGCTGAGAGCAATGGCAGGGTGATCGTGGAAGACGACAGGGTCATCATCTATCGGGAGGAGCAGATAAGCAGCGATTACGAGGTGCCTTCAAGTGCCCGCATCCGAGTCAGGAATCTTCAGAAGGTGAGCGCTGGTGAACAGCTGACCGAAGGTCCACTGAACCCCCATGAGGTGCTGCGCATCCAGGGAGGAGAAGCCGTGCAGGTGTATCTGTTGGAGGAGATCCAGAGGGTCTATCGGTCTCAGGGTGTGAACATCAATGACAAGCATATCGAGATGATTGTTCGGCAGATGTTGAGCAAGGTTTCGATAACTTCGCCGGGGGAAACGGACTTCCTTCTGGGAGAGACTGTTGATCGTCTCGCGTTTGAGGAGGCCAACCGTCAGGTCATAGAGCAGGGTGGTACTCCGTCGACCGCGCGCCAGGTTCTCTTGGGCATCACGAAAGCCGCACTCAATACCGAGAGTTTTCTGTCAGCTTCCTCCTTCCAGCACACGATAAACGTCTTGGCCAGAGCGGCCATCGAGGGCGCGCGTGACGAGTTGCGTGGATTGAAGGAGAATGTCATCATTGGCAAGCTGATCCCTGCCGGGACAGGCTTCCATGTGGACGAGAAGGCAGAGGAGTTTGAGGCCGACGAGAGGCTGGACGAGCACGGAGAAGAAGTGGAACTAGAGGTGGCGGGCACTTGATGCGCTGGAAAGCGTCCCGTGTGAGCTTTGCAGGTTGTTATTGGGTTTGCCATGAACTGGAAGACGGGTGTCAGCTTCTGATGGCGTGTGGGTTCGCCATAGCTGGCAACCAAATCTAAAGGGGGAAATCTGGAGGACAATGGTAGAGAAGTTTGTGGGCGAAGAAGATTCAAAGAACGATGAAGGGACTGGATCGCCCATGTGGAAGTTCCTCAAGGACGAGTACGACTACACGCGCCCTAAGCGGGGGGATATTAAGTACGCTGAGGTACTCAGCATTGCTAAGAATGAGATCATCGTCGATTTCGGTGGCAAGACAGAAGGGGTTGTGCCCAGTGCTGACCTGGAGCGAATGGGGGAGGAGGCCCTTGCCGAGATAGAGGTAGGCGACAAGGTGCCAGTCTATGTGCTCAGGCCGGAGAGCGCCGAGGGGGATGTGATTGTGTCCCTGAACATGGCTCGCACGATGGAGGACTGGCGCAAGGCTGAGAAGCTCCTTGAGGAAGACGGCATATTCGAGGGCACTGTCTCAGGCTGCAACAAGGGTGGTCTGCTTGTCTATTTCGGCCGGATTAGGGGGTTCGTGCCTGCTTCACAGGTGGCTGGACTTAGCAGGAGAAGCCACCACCAATCCCGCATGGACATGCTGGCCAAGATGGAAGGCCAGGAGCTTGTGCTCAAGGTCATTGAGGTTGATCGCCAGCGTCGTCGGCTCATTCTCTCGGAGCGTGCTGCCTCACGTGAGTGGCGTGAGAAGCGCAAGGAAGAGCTCTTGAGCGAACTCCAAGAAGGGGATATCCGCATGGGCTCGGTTCGGAACCTGTGCGATTTTGGGGCTTTCGTTGACCTTGGAGGAGCCGATGGCTTGATTCATATCTCCGAGTTGTCATGGCGGCGGGTCAAGCATGCTCGTGAGGTATTGGGCGTCGGAGACGAAGTGGAGGTCTATGTCCTCCGCGTTGACCGTGAGAGGAAACGGATCGGACTCAGCTTGAAACGCCTGAAGCCCGATCCATGGCAGCTGACCGAGGAGAAGTATGAAGTCGGTCAGGTGGTGAAGGGCGTCATCACCAATGTCACAGATTTCGGTGCGTTCGCTCGCATCGAGGATGGCATTGAGGGCTTGATTCACGTCTCTGAGTTGTCGGAGGGCGACTTCTCTCCCCAGGATCTCGTGAGGGAGGGGGAAGAGGTTTATCTCAAGATCCTGAGCATCGACGCTGACAGGCAGCGCATGGGTCTGAGCCTCAAGCAGGCGCCGAGCCGAGAGGAGGTGGAAGGCGAGGAGGCTCTGGCTGAGATAGTCGCGGCTGCGGACGAGGCTGGGGAAGAAGCACCAATTACGCCAGAGGCAGAAGTGGAGCGGGAGGCGGTGGCCGAGGTTGAGGAGCCAGAAGCTGTAGTTGAAGTCGAGGAAGAGGTAGCGGTCACGGAGGAGGTAGTGGCTGAGGCCGAAGAGGTAGAAGCTGCAGTTGAAGTTGAGGAAGAGGCACCGGTCACGGAGGAGGTTGTGGCCGAAGCTGAGGAGGTAGAAGCTGCAGCTGAAGTTGAGGAAGAGGCATCGGTCGCGGAGGAGGTTGTGGCCGAGGCCGAGCAGGCCGTGGCTGAGGCTGAGGAGGTAGAAGCTGCAGTTGAAGTCGAGGAAGAGGCACCGGTCACGGAGGAGGTAGTGGCTGAGGCCGAGGAGGTAGAAGCTGCAGTTGAAGTTGAGGAAGAGGCACCGGTCACGGAGGAGGCCGTGGCTGAGGCTGAGGAGGTAGAAGCTGCAGTTGAAGTTGAGGAAGAGGCACAGGCCAGCGTGGAGGTTGAGGCGGAGGAGACCGTGGAGGCCTTGACGGAACCTGAGGAGGACTCGGGGTCTTCAACCGAGCTACAGGAAGAGGTAGAGACTAGCGCTGAGCCTGAGTCAGCTGGTGATCTGTCGGCCGGGGACGCGGCGGACGAGCAGGCTGCGGAATCCGATGGGGGCGAAGGTCTGCAGCGAGTGGCCGAGCGCCCCGATTTGACTAAGGAATCGTGAACTGGTTGTTGGGAGGAGAGCCAGATGTCTGCCATAAAGAGGCTCGCGTTTGTCACGGGGTTGATTCTGGGTTTGGCAGGATTCGTATTGATTGCGGGCAATATTGTCCTCTATCTGCTCACCGGGAAGTTGCCTTCGGTTGAAGTGAAGGACGATGGGCGACCTGTTGTTGGACTTGTCTCTCCTCAGGAGTTGGTGACCATCATCAAGGAGCAGGTGGAGAAGGAGAGAGCCTGATATCTGGATGCTCAGCCAGGGTGGTGAGCCATTCTAGGAGGGGGACGCGAAGCATGTCAGGAAAGAGGGCGTGGAAGAACGTATCACCCTTGAGTGCCTCGTCTTACATTGACGAGTTGATGGGGGTGCCCAGGGACTTTGCGTTTGGCTGGCTGGCGGGGATGCTTCTCCCCTTGGCAACCGTCTGCGGTATCGTTGGCGGGATCTATCTTCTTACCAGGAAGGTGCCGTTCATTACCGATATCGGAGAGGATGACGGGGAGCGGCGCCTCATAGTCAAACTCGTGGAGCCAGAGGAGGCCCGCGGCCTGTTCCAGAAGGGAAGAGAAGCTGCCCAGGCATTTGGTGACGAGATCAGGAGTGAATTGGAGGGCGAACAGCAATAGTTCTTCAGTGTTTCCAGATGGGAAGCTGAGTTCCGTCCGTTATGCTCCCCTCCGTCGAGGTTGATCACAGGAGAGGCTCACGCAATGAGCCTCTCTATTAGTTTGATGATGAAATAGGACAGGACCAGGATCACAGGCACGAAAAGAGCGGTGAGAAGGGCGGGATACTGCCAAAGATGGGTCACTATGTGGTGGAGTCCAATTCCGGAGGTGCCTCCTACTCCCCAGATTTCCCCCAGGCCGGCAAAGATGAAGCCAGAGATCTCCAGGAGTATCGCGGCCAGGAAAATGAACTCCAGCACGTCCATGCACTTCTCCATTCTGACCAAGTCGGTCAGTTGCTGTAGGCTCTGCTCCTGCTGACCCAGTTCTATCCTCGCCCTTACCATGGCAATCATGTTCCCCAGCTGTTCCTGGATGCCCTGAATCCGCTCAGAAAGGCCGTCGTAAGCGCTGCTCACCATCTCGGCGTCTTTCAGCAGCAGATCCGAGATAGGAAGGTAGTTGCTGACCTTTTCTTCGTCCCAGGCTCGTAGTGTGGACCTCATATTGCCCAGGTTCGAGTGCAGTGAGAATAAGTCCTGGCGCAGGCCCTTGGAGATGAGCGAGAGGTGGCCATACTTCTGGCTAATCCGGACAAGCCAGGCCCGCAGCGCTTCCGTATCTGCCTCGCCCAGTCTCACCGAAATCTCATCCATCTGGGACACGATTTCTTCTTCCACGCCCTCGAGCTTGGCGTAGATCTCGGGGTATGCATCGTAGAAGGAGATGATCTTGTTGAAGTAGGTCTCCACGCGGCAGATATCATCAACGATGTTCGATATCAGTTGGTTGGGGACCATGCCATTGGTCGGGGTCACTAGATACTTCTCTCGTCGCCCTTTGCCATCGGCGGGGAGCTGCAGCCTGTTGGAGTACAGGCGGCTACGGACGACGTTCGTATCATCTTCGAAGAGAGAGGTCATCTCCTCGCGTGGGATGACCTCTTGGCAGCTGTAAACCTTCAAGGAGAAGAGGGGCGTAGTGCCCTTGAGTATCTGCCCGTCCAGTTGCTCAGGCAGCCAGCCGTCGAGGATCTCCTGCACCCTATCGAAGGGAGCGCGATGATCGTCGCTGATTGGTGTGGCCCAGATCTGGATGGCGCAATAGTCATGCCCGGGAAGCAGCTTGACGTATAACTCATATACTTCATCCACCGCCCTGCGTGCGATCAGGCCTTCCTCATCCCGTTTAGCGTTTCAGCCCGCAGGAGACCAATCAGGCCTTCCAGTTGGCGGTTGGCCTCCGCCTCGTCCATCTCCTCATAGACGTACCCCCTCACTTCAATGCAGGTGGGAGTGAGAACAGCGCGCATCTCGTCACTTTTCCATCTTGTCCAGGACCGATCTCGTGGCTTTCCGGATGCTATTGAAGTGCTCGATGGGCTTCTGCGAGCTGGCCGGTGCGAACCCTCTTAGAATCTGGTCGGCCAGTAAGAAGCGATATGAACTCGTCGATCCCGTCGCTCAGGGCCTCGGCATCTTGGACTAGACAGGCTTCCTCTATTCGCCTCAGGATCTGCGTGCCTCTCTCACCGTGCTCGGCGAGGATTTGTGGATTCTCCTCGATGTAGCTCATCAATGCGTTGAACTGGTCCAATCTACTCATATTGACTCCTGAGTACCTTCTAGGGCAAGCCCACTCTGGCCTTGACTTCGGCCATAGTTCCTTCAGCTATTGCAGTGGCCCTGCTGGCTCCGTCCGCAAGGATGTCCCACACCGCCTTCGGGTCACTGCTCAGCTCAGCGCGTCGCTCGCGGAATGGCGCCAGACGGGCGGACAGGTTGCGAGCGAGAGTTCGCTTGCAATCCACACATCCGATCTCTGCTTTGCGGCAATCCCTTTCTATCTCTTGAACTTGCTCTGGGGAGAAGAAGCCGTGGAAGGTGAAGACGTTGCACACTTCTGGGCGACCGGGGTCAGTGCGGTATCTCCGTTGAGGGTCTGTTACCATCGTTAGCACTCGTTGCTCCATCTCCTCCGGGGAGGCGGCCAACTCGATGTGGTTGCCCAGGGATTTGCTCATCTTGTTCACACCATCTAGGCCCATCACGCGGGGGAAAGCGGTGAGCTTTATCCGAGGTTCGACGAGAGTGGGCCCGAAATGGTGATTGAACCGGCGCACGATCTCCCGCGTGAACTCCAGATGTGGCGCTTGATCCTCGCCAACGGGCACCGTGTCGGCCTTGTAGAGCGTGATGTCTGCAGCCATCAACACGGGGTATCCCAGCAGCCCATAATTCACATTGTCGGGCTGAATGCGAACTTTCTCCTT
>JAUWYD010000246.1 GCA_030616025.1 Chloroflexota bacterium | reverse complement strand
CTCCAAACCGTCCTCAACGTCGGGCTGACCGAGGAAATTGTGAGCAGCCTCGCGGGGGTGTCGTCACATCCAGCCTCCTGGTACGATGCCTACAGACGACTCATACAGATGTATGGCGTCACAGTCCACAATATCGCCGTGGACGTATTCAGCGAAGTGCTCCAGGCACGCCGACGGGATGCGGCTTCAAGAAAGCGGCCTAAGAAGCTTGACGTTGGAGAAACACGATCCGTTGTCGAGGAGTTCCTCGCCCTGTTCCGGAATGCAACTGGGGAGGACTTTCCCCAACACCCGTTGGAGCAATTAGAGCGAAGCATTGCGGCAGTGTTCGATTCGTGGTTTGCTGAAAGACCGAGCGAGTATCGCGAAACCGAGGGGATACCGGATGATCTGGCCACGGCAGTGGTCGTCCAAGTGATGGTCTTTGGTAGCCTGGGACCAGATTCAGGTAGTGGAGTAGCATTCTCGCGTAACCCCGCAACTGGCGAGAAGCAACCCTACGGTGAGTACTTGCCGAACAGTCAAGGGCAGGATCTAGTAGCAGGTGTGGTAACACCTCGGAGGATCGGCAACCTGGCTCAAGTCATTCCGGACCTCCACATTGAATTGGGAGACATCTGCACTCGACTGGAATCCGTCTACCGCGACGTGCAAGACGTGGAGTTCACTATCGAAGAAGGCAAACTCTGGATACTCCAGACACGTTCGGCGAAACGTACGGCTCTCGCTGCGGTCAAGGCTGCGGTGGACATGGCTAGTGAGGGGTTGATCTCTCAGAATGAGGCTGTCCTGCGCGTAGATCCCAGATCGGTTGGACACGCGTTTATCCCGATTTTCGCCGACACTTCGTCGGCAGGCATGCTGGCACGGGGCATCCAGTCCAGCCCCGGGGCCGCCACCGGTAAGGTAGAGCTGAATCGCGATCAAGAGGCAGTGGTGGCGAAAGCGGGCTTGCCAATCATTCTGGTCAGGGAGCAAACAAGCGCTGATGATGCTTCCATCATGCACCTGGTCTCTGGCATTCTGACACAAAGGGGGGGAGCCACGTCTCATGCGGCGGTGGTGGCCCGGGGTCTGAACAAGCCGTGCGTTGTCGGATGTGAGTCGATGGAGATTGACTTGAACGAAGGAGCAGTGCATTTTGGGGAAGTCAGCATCGCCCAGGGCGACGACATCTCCATTGACGGCTCCACCGGCGAAGTCTTCCAGGGCAGAAAGGAGGTTATTAGCCCCGCTTTTGGCGAGGTTGAAGAGTTGAACACTCTGCTCGCCTGGGCTGACGAAACACGCCACTTGCGGGTCCTGGTCGATGCCACTACCCCGGCTGAGATCGAAGTCGCTCAGAAGTTGGGCGCTGAGGGTGTAGGTCTCTTGCGCACGGAGCGCATGTACTATGATGACCATTTTCTCCCGCTCTTTCGAGATGCCATCCTGGCTGAGTCCTCGATCTCCAGGGAAAGGGCCTTGAATAAACTTGGAGCGTTGCACCACGAGGAGTTTCTGGCTGTCTTTGGGGCCGCCTGTGGGCGCGCCGTGACGGTGCGTTTGCTGGATGCGCCTCTGAATCACTTCCTTCCCCCGAGAGATGCGCTCCTGACCGAACTGGCGGAGGGTCGGCTGGTGCATGGGTGGAACGAGGACGTCGGCAGGCAGGAGCAGATGTTACGGGCCATTGATGCGTGGCGACAGTCCAACCCCGAGTATTCCTTGCGCGGCGCCCGCTTAGCGGCCGCTCTCCCCAACGTAGTAGGGGCTCAGATTCAGGCCATCTTCGAAGGAGCGTGTGATGCCTGTAGAGACGGAGCGCTCGACAGGCTGCAGATACTGGTTCCATTTGTGAGCCACGAGGGTGAGATCAATCATTACCTGGAACTGATTCGAGAAACTGCGCAAGGAGTAATGGACAAGGCGGGCGTACCATTCGCGTATCGCGTGGGCGCAGCAATCGCAACTCCACGCGCTGCCTTGGTGGCGGGCGAGTTGGCTTCTCAAGCTGATTTCCTCTGTATCGACAGCGATGGTCTTACCGAGAGCGTTTTCTGCCTCTCCCGGCAAGACCGCACTAAGCTTCTACCTGCATACTTAGCCGGGGGGATCATTGGCGCCGACCCCTTCTCGACCCTGGACGAAAAAGGCGTGGGCTCGCTCATACAGTCGGCCGTGGACAGGGCCCGGTCGGCGCGCGCCGGCATTGAGATAGGACTGTATGGAGCCCACACTCGAGATGCAGCGTCAATCCAACTGCTTCACGAATGGGGTCTTGACTCCGTTTCCTGCCACGTGTCAAACCTGCTCGCGGTGCGCTTGATGGCTGCTCAAGCGGGTATTGACTGAGGTGTCGATTCTGACCTACTGGATGAGGATGAGAATCTGGTGCGAGAGGGACTGATCTTTCTGGTTGTCGGTCCATCAGGGACCGGCAAAAGCACGATCATGGATGGCGTCATCTCCCAACTGTCGAACCTGGAACGGATAGTCACCTACACCACACGGGATCGGCGGCCCGGTGAGGTGGAGGGATATGAGTATCGCTTCGCGACCACTAAGGAGTTTGAGCAGATGAAGGCCGCCGGCGAGTTGGCAGAGTGGCAGGAGTTCTATGGGCATCAGTATGGTTCATCGCGCGCTAGGCTGGAGTCTGCGATGGTCGACGGTCTGGATCTGATCGGTGCCTATGACGTCCTGGGTTCAGTGGAATTGATGAACCAGTATCCTCGCAACGTGGTTACGATCTTCATCCTGCCACCCTATGTCGAGGAGCTGCGCCGTCGGCTGATCGACCGATACGGGGCGGAAACCGAAGAAGGGCGAGTCCGGTTGGAACGCCTGGATCTGGAGATGAGCTATGCCGACTCCTTCAAGTACCATGTCAGCAACGTTGATCTTGAAGAAGCGACCACGGATATGGCATGTATCGTCCGCGCCGAGCGATGTCTGGCGTCACGCACAGAGCATGCAGACTGACTCATTGCCCACTGACGTTCGCGTCGCCCGGGAGGGCTCACGAAGGATAGGGGCACGACCCCCATCCCGCCGGGTGGGGTTGCACCCTCGAAGATGCTCGCTGCAGTTGCCCTTCTTGCAGGCTCAGACACTTTCGGGCTCGCGTTCCGTGGTCATCAATCCGTGATGAAAGGGACTATGACCAGTGATTGATGGACTTCATGCGTTTCGCGCCCACATGGATGGTTTGGTGGAACGACTTCGGACGACACCTGCTCCGGCCAAAGTGC